>DATHJB010000195.1 GCA_035316325.1 Acidimicrobiales bacterium | reverse complement strand
GCGGCGTCCCAGTCGAGCCACGCCGGCGCCGGCTGCTTGCCGGCCACGATCACGTTCACGTAGTTCCGCGACCGCAGGCAATGGTCGGTGATCGACAGCAGCGTGTTGGCGTCGGGCGGCAGGTACACCCGGATGACGTCGGCCTTCTTGTTCACCACGTGGTCGATGAAGCCGGGGTCCTGGTGCGAGAAGCCGTTGTGGTCCTGGCGCCACACGTGGCTGGTGAGCAGGTAGTTGAGCGACGCGATCGGCCGCCGCCACGGCAGCTCCCGGGAGACCTTGAGCCACTTGGCGTGCTGGTTGAACATCGAGTCGACGATGTGGACGAACGCCTCGTAGCACGAGAACAGCCCGTGCCGGCCGGTGAGCAGGTAGCCCTCCAGCCAGCCCTGGCAGGTGTGCTCCGACAGCATCTCCAGCACCCGGCCGCCCCGGGCCAGGTGCTCGTCGGTCGGCAGCGTCGACCCCTCCCACGCCTTGTCGGTCACCTCGTAGACGGCTTCGAGGCGGTTCGACGCCGTCTCGTCCGGCCCGAACAGGCGGAAGTTGCGGTGGTCCTGGTTGAGCCGGAAGGCGTCGGCCAGGTAGCGGCCCAGCACCCGGGTCGCCTCGGCGTTGGCCGCCCCCGGCGCCGAGACCTCGACGGCGTGGGCGGCGGGGTCGGGCAGCTCCAGATCGCGCAGCAGGACGCCGCCGTTGGCGTGGGGCGACGCCGCCATCCGCCGCTCGGGTGCCGGTAGCCACGAGGTCACCTCCGGGCGAGGCCGACCCGCCGCGTCGAACAGGTCGTCGGGCCGGTACGACCGCAGCCAGTCCTCCAGCATGGCGAGCTGCGCCGGGTCGGTGCGGGGCCCGGTGAGCGGCACCTGGTGCGCCCGCCAGGTGTTCTCCACCGGCTTGCCGTCGAGCTCCACCGGCCCGGTCCACCCCTTGGGCGTCCGCAGCACGATCATCGGCCAGCGGGGCCGGTCGTCGCCGGGCGAGGCCTGGATCGCCACGATCTCCGCCAACACGTGCTCGACGGTGGCGGCCAGCTGCTGGTGGACCGTAGGAGGGTCGTCACCCGAGACCAGGTAGGGCGTGTAGCCGTAGCCCTGCAGCAGGTGGGTCAGCTGCTCGTCGCCGATCCGGGCCGGGATGGTGGGGTTGGCGATCTTGTAGCCGTTGAGGTGCAGGATCGGCAGCACGGCGCCGTCCCGCTGCGGGTCGAGGAACATGTTGGAGTGCCACGACGTGGCCAGCGGCCCGGTCTCCGACTCGCCGTCGCCGATCACGGCGGCGACCACCAACCCCGGGTTGTCGAAGGCGGCGCCGTAGGCGTGCGACAGGGAGTAGCCCAGCTCGCCGCCCTCGTGGATCGACCCGGGCGTGTCGGCGGCGACGTGGCTCGGTATGCCGCCGGGGAACGAGAACTGGCGGAAGAGCCGGCCCATGCCCGGCGCGTCCTGCCCGACGGCCGGGTACACCGCGCTGTACGTGCCCTCCAGCCAGGTGCACGCCACGACGCCGGGCGCCCCGTGGCCCGGGCCGGTGACGAACAGCATCTCCCGGTCGACCGCCCGCAGCGCCCGGGTGAGGTGGGTGTACAGGAGGCTCAACCCGGGCGACGTCCCCCAGTGGCCCAGCAGCCGGGGCTTCACGTGCTCGGCCGCCAGCGGCTCCCGCAGCAGCGGGTTGTCGAGGAGGTAGATCTGCCCGACCGCCAGGTAGTTCGCCGCCCGCCAGAAGGCGTCGACCCCGGCGAGCTCGTCATCGGTGAGCGGATGCCGGTCGAGGGTCAGCATCCCCCCGAGACTAAAGAGCCCAACGGACGACGACACGGGCGACGACACGGCCGCGTCGCGGGTGGGGGATCAGCGACCAGACTGGAGGGGTGGCCGGAGACGACGCAGACGGCGGTGAGGACAAGGAGCGCGTCTTCCGGACGTGGGTGAGGGACGGGCGGCTGTCGGGCCTGCCGGCGAAGCGCAGCCGGCGCCTCCCGCTGCTCGACCTGGTCGCCCAGGACTTCGAGCCCGGGCGCACCTACTCGGCCCAGCAGGTGCGCACGATGCTGGCCCGCTGGTTCGGCGACACCACGGCGCTGGCCCGCTACCTGGTCGACGAGGGGTTCATGGACCGGGCGCCCGACGGATCCCGCTGGTGGCGCAGCGGCGGCACCGTCGACCTCGGGTAGCCAGGGGCGCCGGGCGGGTAGACGTCCGGACATGTCCGACCTGCCTGAGGTTCCCGACGACGACCGGTCCGAGGTGCTCGACGACGAGATGCTCGGCGACGAGGAGTTCCCGCCCGACCGCTTCGTCGACCCCGACGACGAGCGCGCCGAGCCGCTGCCGGACGACGAGCGGCCGGTGGGCTGGGACGAGCCGGAGGTGGAGGTGCTCGCCCAGGGGGTGCCCGACTACGAGGAGGACGTCCTCGCGGAGACGGTCGAGGAGGAGGACTTCGGCGCCCTGGCCGTCGACGACGAGTTCTCCGGCGACGAGACCACCCGTGACGTCGCCACCGAGCGGGTGCCGCCGCCGGCCGAGGCGGTCGCCGTCCACATCGACGACGACGACGCCGAGGACCACGAGGACGACGACGAGGACTACGAGGACGACGACTTCGAGGAGGAGTAGCCCGTGACCTGGCGGCTCAGTCGTCGTCGGACATCGACTCGAGGGCCGCGATCAGGGCGTCGACCTCCTCGTCGCTGAGGTTCGCGTCCCGATGGATCGCCGTGTACTGGCCCGGCGGCATCGAGCCCTCCTCCAGCACCTCGACGGCCTCGTCGGCGTCGGCGGCGAACGAGTCCCAGTGGGAGAAGTTGAACTTGTCGCGCCCCTCCTCCACGTCGCTCCGCACCAGCCACGAGAACGGCGCCACGTACGAGTAGACGGGCCAGTCGGTCTCGTTGCTGTGGCAGTCGTAGCACGCCGTGCGGGCCAGGTCGGCGCTGCGCTCGTCGGGCCAGGGCGCGTCGGCGACCACCGGCGGGTTGGAGTGCTTCCACCCGTAGGGCACGAGCTGGAGGGCGACGAACACCACGAGCAGGACCAGGCCGATTCGTTTCCACACGGCAAAAGGACTTCCCCAACGGATGTGACGGTAGACACATCGGGGGTCGACCGTTAGTGTCCTGGAGGAACCGGGGGGAAACGGCTCGTGGGACAGGAGCACGCGTCAGGGCGGGCCGACCTCGGCGCGCCCGCATTGGAGCTGGCCAACGTCGAGGTGGTCTACAACGACGTCGTGCTGGTGCTGCGCGGCGTCAGCCTGGCCGTGGCACCGGGCCGGATCGTCGCGCTGCTCGGGGCCAACGGCGCCGGAAAGACGACGCTGCTCTCGGCGGTCAGCGGCCTGCTGGGCGTCCACCGGGGCAAGGTCACCAAGGGCTCCGTGCGCCTGGCGGGGCGGGACATCACCCACGACGACCCCGCCGATCGCGTGCGAGCCGGGCTCACGCTGGTGATGGAGAACCGGCGGATCTTCGCCGAGCTGACCGTCGACGAGAACCTCCGCACCGGCGCCTACACCAACCGGGCCGCGCTGGCCGACAACTTCGAGCGGGTGTTCGGCCTGTTCCCGCTGCTGGCCGGGCGCCGCCGCTCCACGGCCGGCTACCTGTCGGGCGGCGAGCAGCAGATGCTGGCGATCGGGCGGGCGCTGATGTCACGGCCGAAGCTGCTGCTGCTCGACGAGCCGTCGCTGGGCCTCGCCCCCAAGGTCGTGGAGCAGATCCGCGACATCGTCGTCGACATCAACGCCCAGGGCACCAGCGTCCTGCTGGTGGAGCAGAACGCCACGATGGCGCTGGCGATCGCCCACCACGGCTACGTGCTGGAGCACGGGCGGGTGGTCCGCGACGGCGCCGGCGACGAGCTGCTGGCCGACAAGGACATCCGCGAGTTCTACCTGGGCATCGGCGCCCGCGACGGTGACCACGAGCGCCGCTCCTTCCGTGACGTGAAGACCTACCGCCGCAAGAAGAGCTGGGGCGCCTGACCGTGGGCGGGCTGCTCGAGGTCTCCGAGGTCACGCTGCGCTTCGGCGGGGTGACGGCGCTGGCGGGGGTCAGCTTCGACGTGCGGCCCGACGAGCTGTTCGCCGTCATCGGGCCCAACGGCGCCGGCAAGACGTCGATCTTCAACTGCCTCTCCGCGGTGTACCGGCCCCAGAGCGGCTCGATCGTGCTCGACGGCGACCAGCTGATCGGCGCACGGCCCGACCGGGTGGCCGAGCTGGGCATCGGCCGCACCTTCCAGAACCTCGGCCTCTTCACCCGGCTCACCCTGGTCGACAACCTGCTGCTGGGCCGCCACCACCTGATGCGCACCGGGTTCCTGGCCGGCGCCCTGTGGTTCGGCCGGGCCCGCAACGAGGAGGTGGCGCAGCGGGCCAAGGTCGAGGAGATCGTCGACCTGCTGGAGCTGGCGCCCTACCGCCGCCAGCCGGTGGGGATGCTGCCGTACGGCATCCAGAAGCGCATCGAGCTGGGTCGGGCCCTGGCCATGGAGCCGAAGCTGCTGCTCCTCGACGAGCCGGTGTCGGGCATGAACCTCGAGGAGACCGAGGACATGGCCCGCTACATCCTGCAGGTCCGCCAGGAGCTGGGCCTGGCCATGATCCTCGTCGACCACGACATGCACCTGGTGATGGACATCGCCGACCGGGTGCTGGCGCTCGACTTCGGCGTCGTCATCTCCGTGGGCAGCCCCGACGAGGTGCGCAACGACGCCAAGGTCGTCGAGGCCTACCTGGGGGGTTCGTGATGGGAGGGGGGAGCCTGCCGGCGCGGCTGCTGGAACGGGCCGCCGAGATGCCCGAACGGGTGGCCCTGCGCAAGCAGCACCTCGGCGTGTGGAAGCAGTACACGTGGGCCGACTACGCCGAGCGGGTGGCGGCGTCGGGGATGGGGCTGCGGGCCCTCGGCGTCGAGCCCGGCGACCGGGTGGCGGTGCACAGCCTCAACCGGCCGGCGTGGCTGCTGGCCGACCTGGGGGCGCAGGGCATCGGCGCCATGACCGTCGGCGTCTACCCCACCTGCCCGACCGCCGAGGTGGAGTACCTCCTGGCCCACTCGGGCGCCAAGGTGCTGGTGGCCGAGGACGAGGAGCAGGTCGACAAGGTGCTGGCGGTGCGGGACCGGCTGCCGGACCTGCGGCAGGTCGTGGTGGTCGACCCCCGCGGCGTCGACCTGTCGGACCCGTGGCTGATGACGTTCGCCGAGCTGGAGGCGCGGGGCCGGGAGAACGGCGGCGTCGAGGCGTTCCGGGACGCCGTCGCCCAGGTCGACCCGGCCGAGCCCGCGGTGATCGTGTACACGTCGGGCACGACCGGGCCGCCCAAGGGGGCGCTGCTGTCGCACGACAACCTGCTCGCCGCCAGCCGCAACGCCGACCGGGTGTTCGCGGTGACGCCGGACGACGAGGTGCTCTCCTACCTGCCGCTGTGCCACATCGCCGAGCGGCTGGTGTCGGTGATCAACGCCGTGACCAGCGGCTACGTGGTCAACTTCGGCGACGGCGTCGACGAGCTGGCCGCGGACCTGCGCGAGGTGCAGCCCACCTACTTCCTCGGCGTGCCGCGGGTGTGGGAGAAGCTGATGGCCGGCGTCAGCATCCGCATGGACGACGCCGGCTGGCTCAAGCGGGCCAACTACCGCTTCTGGATGGGTCGGGGCGGTCGGCTGGCGCGGCAGCGCTGGCACGGGAGCCTGGGGCCGATCGCCCGGGCGGAGTACGCCCTCGGCTGGCTGCTGCTGTTCCGCTCGCTGCGCCGCAAGGTGGGCATGGGCCGCATCCGCTACGCCCTCTCCGGCGCGGCGCCGATCGCCCCGCAGGTCCTGGAGTACTTCTGGGCGCTGGGCGTGCCGGTGCTGGAGGGCTACGGCATGACCGAGAACACCGCCCAGGCCACGGTCACCCCGGCCGACGACGTGCGCATCGGCCAGGTCGGCCGGGCCGTGCCCGAGGGCGAGGTGCGCATCGCGGACGACGGCGAGATCCTCACCCGCGGCCCGGGCACGTTCCTCGGCTACCACCGCGACCCCGAAGCCACGGCGGCGACGGTCGACGCCGACGGCTGGCTGCACACCGGCGACATCGGCGAGCTCGACGACGACGGCTTCCTCACGATCAGCGACCGCAAGAAGGACATCATCATCACGTCCGGCGGCAAGAACGTGAGCCCGTCGGAGATCGAGAACCGGCTCAAGGTGTCGCCGTTCGTGCGGGAGGCCGTGGTGCTCGGCGACCGGCGCAAGTACCTGGTGGCGCTGGTCGGCATCGAGCTCGACACGGTGAGCCGCTGGGCGCTGCACCACCGCGTCCCGTTCACCACCTACGCCGACCTGTCCGCCAAGCCGGAGGTCGAGGGGCTGGTGGCCGGCGTGGTCGACGAGGTGAACGCCGAGCTGGCCCAGGTCGAGCAGGTGAAGCGCTTCGCCCTGCTGCCCAAGGAGCTGGAGCAGGAGGACGGTGAGGTGACCGCCACCCAGAAGGTGAAGCGCAACGCCATCTCCGAGGCGTTCGGCCCGCTGATCGAGGGGCTCTACGCATGACCGCCGGGAGCCTGCTGGCGGTGATCACCGGCGACGACCTGCTGCAGACCGGGTTCTCCGGCGTGGCGGTGGGCTGCAAGTACGCCCTGATCGCCCTGGGCTTCTCGGTGATCTTCAAGGCCACCGGCGTGATCAACTTCGCCCAGGCCAGCCTGGTGCTGCTCGGCGCCTACCTCACCTACCAGTTCAGCCAGACCTGGGACGTGAACTTCTACCTCTCCCTGGTGCTGGCCATGGCGTCGGGCGCCCTGATCGGCGTGCTGATCGAGGCCCTGGTGCTGCGGCACATGGTGGGCGAGGAGCCGGCCACGGTGATCATGGCCACGATCGGGATCCTCTTCGTGCTCGACAACGTGACCACGTCGATCTGGGGGCCGAACAACCGCAACCTGGGCGACCCCTGGGGCATCCACACCCGCGACGTCCTGGGCGTCACCGTGGCCGATCGCGACCTGTGGACCATCCTGTTCGCGGCCTTCGTGCTGGCCGGGTTCTTCCTGTTCTTCCGCTACTCGACCATGGGCCTGGCCATGCGGGCCGCGGCGCTCGACCCCGAGGCCGCCATGGCGCAGGGCATCCCCGCCCGGCGGGTCTACCGGGTGGCGTGGGGCATCGCCGGCCTGGTCGCCGCGCTGGCGGGGGCGACGCTGGCGGCCGGCCCGAGCCAGCTGAGCCCGGCGACCGGGGCGCTGGCGCTGATCGCCTTCCCCGCCATCATCCTGGGCGGCCTCGACTCGCCGCTGGGCGCCGCGGTGGGCGGGGTGATCATCGGGCTGGTCCAGCAGTTCACCGCCCTCCTGGCGCCTGAGTACTTCGACTGGGTGGGCGAGAGCTTCGAGCGGGTGTCGCCCTACCTGGCGATGATCGTGATCCTGCTGATCCGGCCCTACGGCCTGTTCGGCACCCGAGAGGTCAGGCGGGTCTGATGGCGTACTTCCTGGGGTCGCTGTCGTACGCCGACGACGTCAAGCTCATCCGCAGCCCCCGGCGCACCCCGTGGCGCTGGGCGTTCGTGGTCGGGACGATCCTGCTGTACCTGTGGCTGCCCACCTACCTGGGCGACCCGGGCCTGCGGATCCTGGCGATGTGCGGCGTCTTCGCCATCGGTGCGATCGGCCTCAACCTGCTGACCGGGTTCACCGGCCAGATCTCGCTGGGCCACGCCTTCTTCGTCGGCGTCGGCGCCTACACGGCGGTCTACTTCGGCGGCGAGCGGGGGTGGCCCATGCCCGCCTACCTGGCGCTGGCCATGCTGATCGGCTTCGTCGTCGGGGCGGTGATCGGGCCCTTCGCCCTGCGGCTGCGGGGCAACTACCTGGTGGTGGTCACGCTCGGGTTGGTGTTCCTGGGCGAGCACCTGTGGAACAACTGGGACAGCGTCACCGGCGGGGGCAACGGCAAGAGCCTCGGCACGGTGGCCATGTCGATCGGCCCGCTCGACTTCCGGGAGGGCATCGAGCTGGGTGCCGAGGCCTACACCTTCGAGCAGTCCTTCTTCTGGCTCGTGTGGGCGCTCGTGGCGGTGGGGGCGCTGCTGGCGGTGAACCTCACGCGCAGCCGTCCCGGCCGGGCCATGCAGGCGATCCGCGACCGCGACCTGTCGGCCGAGGTGATCGGCGTGAACCTGGCCCGCTACAAGGTCGGGGCGTTCGCCTGGTCGAGTGCCTACGCCGCGCTGGCCGGGTCGCTCTACGGCCTGCTGCAGCAGTACGTGAGCCCCACCGAGTTCGGGCTCTTCCTGTCGATCACGTACGTGGCGATGATCATCATCGGCGGGCTCGGCACGATCTACGGCTCGGTGCTGGGGGCGCTGTTCGTGTGGGGCGGCCGGTCGGTGATCGAGCAGAACAGCGACCTGGCGCTGTTCGACCGGCTCATCACCTCCGACGCCGGTGAAGGCGGGATCTTCGCCATCGGCGAGTTCAACGCCGTCATCTTCGGCCTCGCCATCGTCCTGTTCCTGCTGTTCGAGCCGCGCGGCCTGGCCGCGTTCTGGCTCCGGGTGAAGACGTGGTTCCTCACCTGGCCCTTCTCGTATTAGGTGCAAGTCCTCGGCAAAACGACAGCCAAGGGGGAGGCAACGAAGGTGAAACGACACAGGTGGTTCGGGTCGGTGACCGTGCTCACGGCCCTGGTGTTGCTGGCGTCGGCGTGCGGCGGAGGCCGTGACGACGACGAGGGGTCCGGCGACGACGACGGCGACTCCGAGCAGACCGGCGGTGACCCGGCGAGCGGTCCCGGCTTCGACGGCGAGACGATCCGATTGGGCGTGATCACGCCCACCAGCGGCCGCGTCGCGGTCATCGGCGAGCCGTTGACCAACGGCGACAAGGCCTACTGGGACTACGTCAACGAGGAGCTCGGTGGCGTCGCCGGCAAGTACCCGGTCGAGCTGGTGATCGAGGACTCGGCCTACGACCCGCCCACGGCCGTGCAGAAGTACAACCAGATCAAGGACGACGTGGTGATGTTCAACCAGCTGTTGGGCACCCCCGTGGTCAACGCCCTGCTGGAGCAGCTCGCCGCCGACGACATCGTCGCCCAGCCCGCCACGCTCGACTCGTTCTGGGTCCGGGAGCAGAACCTCCTCCCCATCGGGGCGCCCTACCAGATCCAGGCCATCAACGGCCTCGACTGGTACGTCACCGAGGGCGGCGGCAGCGACGCCAGCAAGATCTGCACGCTGGTGCAGGACGACCCCTACGGCGAGGCCGGCCAGGAGGGAGTCGACTTCGCCCTCGAGCAGCTCGGCATCGAGCTCACCGACTCGGCCTCGTTCCCCGTCGGCAACCCCGACTTCACCACGCAGATCACCCAGCTCCAGGGCTCGGGCTGCGAGGCGGTGTGGCTCACGTCGACCCCGACGGACACGGCCGGCGCGCTCGGCAAGGCCGCCGAGCTCGGCTACGAGGCGCTGTGGCTGGGCCAGTCGCCCAGTTGGATCGGCGCCTTCGTCGAGTCGCCGCTCATGCCGTACCTGCAGGAGCACTTCGTGTGGGTGTCGGAGGGGCCGGAGTACGGCAACGAGGACATCGCCGGCATGTCGGAGCTGCTGCGCATCCAGGAGACCTACGCCCCCGACCAGGTGCCGGACGTCTACTTCAACTTCGGCTACCTCGAGTCGAAGGCCGTGCACCAGGTGCTCGAGGCGGCCGTGGAGGCGGGCGACCTGTCGCGGGAGGGGATCATCGAGGCGATGAACTCGATCGACGAGCTCGACTTCGAGGGCCTCTTCGGCACCTACGGGTGGGGCGCCCCGGAGGACCGCGACCCGCCGCGGGCCAGCTCGATCTTCAAGCCGAACCCGGACAAGGCGATCGGGCTGGAGCTGGTGATCGAGGAGCACGAGGCACCGTTCGCCGCCGACTTCGAGTTCGGCGAGTAGCCGATTCGTGGGACACCTGCGGTCGTCCGGCCCTTGGGCGGCCGCAGGTGCCTGCACGTAGGGTGCAGCTATGACGGACGCAGAGGCCCTCGTCGCCGACCGCCTCGACCATCTGCTGGACGAGCTCGACCCGGGGAAGACCGACCCGGTGGCGTTCCGCAGCCGGCAGTACGACCTCGGCCTGGCCTGGGTCCACTTCCCCGAGGGCTACGGCGGGCTCGACCTGCCGCCCTCGCACCAGCGCACCGTCGAGGCCCGCCTGGCCAAGGCCGGCGCCCCGTCGATCACGTCGCGCCACTTCTTCGGGCTCACGATGGCCGGGCCGACGATCGTCACCATGGGCGACGAGGCGATCAAGCAGCGGCTCCTGCGGCGCATCTTCACCGGCGAGGACGCCTGGTGCCAGCTGTTCTCCGAGCCCGGCGCCGGGTCCGACCTGGCGGGGTTGGCGTGCAAGGCCGTGCGCGACGGCGACGAGTGGGTGATCAACGGCCAGAAGGTGTGGAACACGCTGGCCCACATCGCCGACCGGGGCATGCTCGTCACCCGCACCGATCCCGAGGCGCCGAAGCACAAGGGCCTCACCTACTTCGCGCTCGACATGCACGCGCCCGGCGTCGAGGTGCGGCCGCTGCGGCAGATCACCGGCGAGGCCGAGTTCAACGAGGTGTACCTCACCGACGTGCGGGTGCCCGACGCCGACCGCATCGGCGCCGTGGGGGAGGGCTGGCGGGTCGCCATGGCCACCCTGATGAACGAGCGGACCACGATCGGCGGCGGGGGCGGCGGTCTGCCGCCCCGGGGCTCCGGCGCGATCGCCGAGGCCGTCCGCATCTGGCGCGAGGAGGCGGGTGCGCAGGTGAGGTCGCCGGCGGGGCGCGACCGGCTCATGCAGGCGTGGATCGAGTCGGAGGTGCTGCGGCTCACCAACATCCGGGCCGGGCAGAACCGCAAAGCCGGCAACCCCGGGCCGGAGGGGTCGATCGCCAAGCTGAAGTTCGCCGAGGTCAACATGCGCATCTACGAGCTGTGCGTCGACCTCCTCGGCGCCGACGCCACGGTCGGCTACGACTACGAGATGCGCCGGGCCGAGAACCTGGGGCTGGTCGGGCCGCCCGGGTCGTCGCGCAAGATGTTCCTGCGGGCCCGGGCCAACTCGATCGAGGGCGGCACCTCCGAGATCCAGCGCAACATCATCGGCGAGCGGGTGCTGGGCCTGCCGGGCGAGCCCCGCAGCGACAAGGACCTGCCCTGGTCGCAGGTCCCCCGCAGTTAGGGCACGCCCCCAACCACCGCCTTCAGGACTCGCAGGCCTCGGTGGCCGCGGTGAGCGCCGCGTCGATCTCCTCGTTGAGCGCCTGGTCGTAGTCGCCGGCGATCGCCTGCTCGGCGAGACCCGTGTCGAGGTAGCGCTGGGCCACGCAGCGGGCCACGTCCTCGGTCATCCCGCTCTGCTCGAACATGGCGGCCAGCTGGGTCTCGAGATCGATGCAGCCGGCGATCGCCTGGTACATGGCGTCGCTCTCGGCGGCGGTGAGGGTGTCGTCGAGGCCCCCCAGGTCGGGCGCGTCGGGGTCGAACCCGAGCTCCACCAGCCGCTCCATCCCCAGGGCCCCGACGGAGGCCTCGGCCGCGCACAGGGCTTCCTCGGCGGTGAACTGGAGGCCGTTGGGGTCGTCGTAGCTGCCGAACTGCTGGACGAACAGCTCGACGGCCCTGGCCTCGTCGTCCGGGGCGGTCGTCGACGTCGTGGTGGTGTCGTCCTCGGCCGCGGCGTCCTCGTCGTCACCGCCGTCGGAGCAGGCGCCCAACGTCACCATCAGGACGGCGGCGGCGGCGAGCAGGCGACCGGGCATCCCGCGGACCGTAGCCGTCAACCTGCCGCTCGATACGCCGCCCCCGCGGGCGTGGGTGCCGGGGCGGCCGAGTCGCTGCGGTACAGGCCCGTGCCCTGGCGGTCGTCGGGCGTGGGCAGGGCGAACCAGGCGTAGCGCTCCACGTAGGGGAGGCTCTCGAACATCGCCGTGGAGCCCGTCACGAACGCCGCCTGCTGGGCGTCGGTCGGGAAGACCGAGCCGCCGTCGACCCACTTGATCAGGGCGTACTCGGTGATCCAGACGGGGAGGCCGTAGCGGTCGTGCACCGCCTCGACGTAGTCGCGCAGGTGGCCCACGGCGGCGTCGCCGAAGTCGGAGCCGTACCAGTGCAGCGTGATGAAGTCGACCCGCAGGCCCCGCTCTCGAGCACCCGCCATGAAGCGGTCGAGCCAGCCGCCGGCGTCGGCACCGCCCACGGCCACCGCGGGGCTGCCGAGCCGCATGCCGGTGTCCTGCAGGCGCGGCCACAGGTCGAGTGCCTGCTCCACGGTCATGTTCGCCTGGCTGCCGAAGTCGGGTTCGTTGAAGCCGAGCAGCGTCGAGCCGTTGGCCTTCACCCGGGCCAGCTCGTCGTCGTTCACCGAGCGGGCACCCCAGATCATGGGGACGAACTCGGCCGAGTCGCCGGCCCCGCCGGTCGGCCCCGACGCCCAGTTGTAGTACCAGGAGGCGCCCACGTCGGTGAGCGCCGCCCCGAGGCCGCCGAAGTCCCACACGCTCACGCCCTTCTTGGCGGTCGACGTCGCCGGTCCGCGAGGTGGGGTCGGGGCCGGGGCCGCGGTGGTCGGCGGCGTGGTCGTGGTGGGCGGGCCGGTCGTCGTCGTGGTGGGCGGGGCGGTCGTCGTCGTGGTGGTGGCGACGGTCGTGGTGGTGGTGGCGACGTCGCCGGCGTCGTACTCCTCGGCCGCCCCCGGGTCGCGCAGGACCAGCACGGTCGCGCCCACGAGAGCCACGACGACGACCAGCGCCGCGGCGAGCCAACGGCCCCGCCTTCCCTTCCCCACGGGCGCTCAATCTACGTGCGCCCGCGGTGGTGGGTGCTGAAGGTCACCTCCTGTCACGGTGCCGGCACCGATGGTGACGGGCAGACTGTGGGGATGTCGCGACGAACCCGCGGTTGGGCTCGGTCGCTGCGCGCACGGGGCGACCACCTGAGCATCGGTCGGCAGGTGTTCGGGCTGTACGCGGTGATCCTCGCACTGGTCATCGGCGCCGGCGTGCTGCTGGCGGTGTCGGTCGCCGATCGCCTGGTCCAGCGGGGTGCGGAGGAGCGGGTGCTGTCGGTCGCCGAGGCGGTGGCGAGCATGCCGGAGATCGCCGACGCCCTGGTCGACGAGCGCCCCACCGACCGCCTGCAGCCGGTCGCCGAGCGGCTGCGGCGCCGGGCCGACGTGTCGTTCGTGGTGGTCATGTCGACCGGCGGCATCCGCTACACCCACCCCAACCCCGACCGCATCGGCGGGCACTTCGTCGGCACCTTCGCACCTGCGCTGCGGGGCGGGGTGGTGGAGGAGACCTTCGAGGGCACGCTCGGGCTGTCGGTGCGGGCGGTGGTGCCGGTCTACTCCGTCGACGGCGGCCGCCCGGTGGGCCTCGTGGCCGTGGGCGTGACCGTCGACCAGGTGAGCGACGACCTCACGCCCGTCCTCGCCCAGGTCCTCGGCGTTGCCCTGCTGGTGCTGCTCCTGGCCGGCGTGGGCGTGTGGTGGATCGCCAAGCGCCTCTCCCGGCAGACCTTCGGCATGGGCCCGGCCGAGGTGGCGCGCCTCTACGCCCACCACGACGCCGTGCTGCACGCGGTGCGGGAGGGGCTGGTGGTGGTCGACCGCGACCGGCGGGTGGTGCTGATGAACGACGCCGCCCGGGAGCTGCTGGGGCTCGACGGCGACGTGCAGGGGCGTCCGGTGGCGTCGCTGGGGGTGACGGGCGGCGTGGCCGACCTGCTGGTGTCGGGCGACACCGTGACCGACGTGGTGCAGCTGGCGGGCGAGCGGCTGGTGGTGGTGTCGCAGGTGCCGGTGGGCGGCCGGGGGTCGCTGGGCACCGTGCTGACGCTGCGCGACCGCACCCGGGTGATGGCGCTCGCCGACGAGCTGTCGGCGACCCGCAGCCTGGCCGACGCCCTGCGGGCCCAGGTGCACGAGTCGGCCAACCGGCTGCACACGGTGGTGATGCTGGTCGAGCTGGGCGACGTCGAGTCGGCCGTGCGCCTGGCCACCGGTGAGGTGCGGGCGACGCGGGCGCTCACCAACCGGCTGGTGGGCCAGTTCGAGGAGCCGACGCTGGTGGCGCTGCTGCTGGGCAAGGTGGCGGAGGCGGCGCAGCGGTCGGTGGAGCTGGTGGTGACCGACGACTCGCGGCTGGCGTCGGAGTTCAGCGAGCCCGTCGACCTGGTGACGATCGTGGGCAACCTGGTCGACAACGCCGTCGACGCGGCGCTGGCGGGCCCACTGCCCCGGCGGGTGGAGGTGGCGATCGAGGAGGACTGCGGCACCGACGAGCTGGTGGTGCGGGTGCGCGACAGCGGTGCAGGGTTCACGCCGGAGGGGCTGGTCAAGGTGTTCGAGCCCGGCTGGACGACCAAGCCGGCCGACCCCGAGCGCCGCCAGGGCCGCGGCATCGGCATGGCCCTGGTCCACCAGGTGGTCACCCGCCGCGGCGGTCGGGTCACCGTCGCCAACCCGACCGACCCGACCGAGCCCAGCGACCACCCGGGCGCCGTCGTCGAGGTCCGCCTCCCCCTCGCCGCCGCCGCCGAGGCCGCCGCGGAGGCGGCGTCAGCGGTGGGTGGTCATGACGACGTGGGGGCCGATGTCGGGCAGCTCGAAGGGGGCGCTGGCGACCTCGAAGCCGTGGTGGAGGTAGAACCCTCGGGCGGGGATCCGGGCGTTGCACCAGACGAGGCCGCCGCCGCGGGTGTCGACGTGGCGGAGGATCGCGTCGAGGATCGCTGAGCCGAGGCCCTCGCCCCGGTGGCCGGGGTCGACCGCCATGGCGCCGAGCTGCCAGGCCGGCACGTCGCCGGGGTGCGGGAACGGTGGTGGTCGGCGCTTGACCGTGCCGGTCGCGACCACGACACCGGCGTCGTCGACGGCGGCGAAGGCGGCCGAGTCGGGGGCGTCGTCGTCCGGTTCCCGCAGCTCGTCGAGCTGCTGGTGGGGTCGCAGCACCCGCTGTCGCAGGGGCTGGATCTCGTCCGCCGTCACCTCGCGCACCGTCGGCATGGTGGAGGTTACGAGGGCGACCAGCCGGGGTCGCGGCCGGTCAGCCCGAGGACGCGGTCGACGAGGGGCTCCTCGTCGACCACGTCGAACACCGGGCCGAAGATCAGGTCGCGCATCGCCGAGTGCTCCGGGGCGGTGAGCTCGGTGAGCCACCCGTGCGCCACCGCCAGCGACGCCGGGTCGGCGTCGTAGTCCTGCCCGGTCGACCGGGCCAGGTCCCAGGCGTGGACCACCAGCTCGTCGAGGACGATCACCCCGGCGGCCCCGCCCGGCATGTCGGCCCCGCCCACCTGCGTCATCCCGGTCCACGCCTCGGGCGCCCGCCAGGCGGCGGCCAGCGCCCCGAGGGCCTGCGGCATCTGCGAGCGCCAGTCGTCGCCCAACCGGGAGCCGTCGCCCGAAGGGGGCAGGTGGCCGATGCCCTCGGTCTCCTTGGTGGCCGCGGCGGTGAACGCCAGGGTCAGCGTGCGGATGTGGTCGAGCAGGTCGGCGAGGTCGTAGGCCGGGCACGGCGTGGGACCGTCGAGCGGCCCGTCGGGCACGCCCTCCACGAGCGTCGCCATGCGACGGGCAGCCGGTTCGAGGTCGACGAGAGCGGACATATCCCCTGGAACTTAGCGGTGAGCCCGTTAGCGTCGATGAACGCATGGGCATGGGCACGACCACCGACTCCGAACGCAAACCCGTCCTGCTGACCGTCGACGACGATCCCGGCGTCTCCCGGGCGGTGGCCCGCGACCTCCGGCGCCAGTACGGCGACACGTACCGGGTGGTCCGCACCGAGTCGGGGCCGCAGGCGCTGGAGACGCTGAGGGAGCTGAAGCTGCGGGGCGACATGGTGGCGGTGCTGCTCGCCGACCACCGCATGCCCGACATGAGCGGCCTGGAGTTCCTGGAGGAGGCGATGGACCTCTTCCCCCACGCCCGCCGGGCCCTGCTCACCGCCTACGCCGACACCGACGCCGCCATCCAGGCCATCAACGTGGTCGACCTCGACCACTACCTGCTCAAGCCCTGGGACCCGCCGGAGGAGAAGCTCTACCCGGTGGTCGACTCCCTCCTGGAGATGTGGCTGGCCACCGACGAGCGCTCCACGGCCCACACCCAGGTCGTGGGCCACCGCTGGTCGAAGCGGTCGTACAAGGTGCGCGACTTCCTGGCCCGCAACTCCGTGCCCTACCGCTGGCTCACCAGCGAGGAGCCCGAGGGCCAGCGCCTGCTGGCGGCGGCCGGGGTCGACGCCCACGCCGTCCCGCTGGTGGTGACCGCCGAGGGCAAGTACGTGGTCGACCCGAGCATCGGCGAGCTGGCCGACAGTGTGGGCCTCACCACCACGCCCACCATCGACTTCTACGACACGGTGATCGTCGGCGGCGGCCCGGCCGGCCTCGGTGCCGCCGTGTACGCCGCCTCGGAGGGGCTCCGCACGGTGCTGGTCGAGCGGCGGGCGACCGGTGGGCAGGCGGGCCAGAGCTCCCGCATCGAGAACTACCTGGGCTTCCCCGACGGCGTGAGCGGCGCGCAGCTCACCGACCGGGCGCGCCGCCAGGCGCAGAAGTTCGGCGCCGAGATCCTCACCACCCGCGACGTGGTGGGCCTCGACGCGCGGACGTCGTCGCGGGTGGTCCGCTTCGCCGACGGCGGCGAGGTGGTGGCGCACACCGTGCTGCTCGCCACCGGCATCTCCTACCGCACGCTCGACGTGCCCGGCGCCGAGCACCTCACCGGCCGGGGCCTGTTCTACGGCTCGGCGATGACCGAGGCGACGGCGTGCGCCGGCGACGACATCTACGTGATCGGCGGCGCCAACTCGGCCGGGCAGGCGGCGGTGTTCCTGGCCAGCCACGCCCGGCGGGTGACGCTGCTGGTGCGGGCCGACACGCTCGAGAAGTCGATGTCGTACTACCTGATCCGGCAGATCGAGGAGACCCCCAACATCGAGGTGCGCCTGAGGTCCGAGGTGGTGGCCCTGCACGGCGAGGACCACCTGGAGGGCCTCACGCTCTGCGAGATCGGCACGGCGCACCAGACCGACGTGCCGGCCACCTACCTCTTCGTGTTCATCGGCGCCGCGCCCCGCACCGAGTGGCTCGACGGCGTGGTCGCCCGGGACGACAAGGGGTTCGTGCTCACCGGCCCCGACCTGCGGATCGACGGTCGCCGCCCGGCGGGCTGGCGGCTCGACCGCGACCCCTACTACCTGGAGTCGAGCACCCCCGGCGTGTTCGCGGCGGGCGACGTGCGGGCCAACTCGGTCAAGCGGGTCGCGTCGGCCGTGGGCGAGGGCGCCATGGCCATCCAGCTGCTGCACAGCTACCTGGAGCACCGATGAGCGGCGAGGAGAGGTTGACCCCCGCCGAGCTGAAGACGCTGTTCCTGTTCGAGGAGCTCGACGACGACCAGCTGGCCTGGCTGGCCGAGCGGGGGCGGGTGGTGGAGTACCCGGTCGGCGCCGTCATCCACGCCGAGGGCGACATCGCCACGTGCTTCCTGGTGCTGCTGTCGGGGACGTTGTCGATGTCGCGGCGGGTGCAGGGCGGCACCGAGCTGGAGCTGTTCCGCACCGACTACCGGGGCGCCTACACGGGTGCGTTCGGCGCCTGGATCGTGGAGGACGGCGAGCCCCACAACTACGCCAGCACGTCGCGGGCGGTGCGCGACTGCCGCTTCCTGGAGCTGCCCGCCAGCGACATGGCCTGGGCCGTGAAGACGTGGTTCCCGATGGCGGCCCACCTCATGGTCGGCGCCGCCACCCAGGGCCGCGAGGCGAGCGAGATGATCGAGCGGCACGAGCGCCTGGTGGCGCTGGGCGCGGTCACCGCCGGCCTCACCCACGAGCTCAACAACCCGGTCGCCGCGGTCGGCCGGGCCGCCGCCACGCTGCGGGAGCGGCTCAACGGCTGGTACAAGGAGCTGGGCACGCTGGCCGACGGGGGCGTCGACGGCCACCAGCTGAGCGTCGTGGCCGAGCTGGTCGCCAAGGCGGTGGCGGGTCGCTCCGCGGCGCCCCACCTGTCGCCAATGGAGGCCTCCGACCGCGAGGACGCGCTGGGCGAGTGGCTCGAGGACCACGGCGTCGCCGACAGCTGGGACGTGGCGCCCGCGCTGGTGGCCGCCGGTCTCGACGTCGAGGCGGTGCAGCACCTCGTCGACGTGCTCGGCCCCGAGCGCTTCCCGTCGGGCCTGGCCTCGCTCGTCTACGCCCTCGACTCGGACAGCCTCGTGGAGGAGATCGGCGAGGCGACGGGCCGGATCAGCGGGTTGCTGGCGTCGGCCAAGCAGTACACGCAGATGGACCGGGGGCCGCTGCAGACCTTCGAGGTGCACGAGGGCCTCGAGGCCACGCTGACGATGCTGGGCCACGAGCTGGGCAACGTCGACGTGGTCCGCGACTACGACCTGTCCCTGCCCCGGATCGCCGCCTACCCGGCCGAGCTGAACCAGGTGTGGACCAACCTGATCGAGAACGCCGTCGACGCGATGGACGGTCGGGGCATCCTCACCGTGCGCACCCGGGCCGGAGCCGACGCCGACCGGCTCGTCGTGGAGTTCGCCGACACCGGTCCGGGAGTGCCGTCCGAACTGGTCGACCGCATCTTCGAGCCGTTCTTCACCACCAAGGAGATCGGCAAGGGGACGGGGCTGGGGCTCGACATCGTCTGGCGGATCGTGGTGATCCGCCACGGCGGCGACGTACGGCTCACGTCCACGCCGGGCCACACGTGCTTCGAGATCGAGTTGCCGGTCAGGGGGCCTCAAGAGTGAACGTGGCGTATCCTGCTGGCAAACGAGTGGTCAACGGTGTAAGTAGTTCCCCACGATGACGGGACCGGGCATATGGACGTCGTGACGCCTGACGTGGCGGTCGACCGACCCTTGGTGGTCGATCTCGCCGACGAGTCCGCCCGGGAGCCGGGGCTCACCGGGGGCAAGGCCGCGGCTTTGGCCCGGGGCGCTTCGGCGGGGCTTTCGACGCTGCCCGGCGTGGTGCTCACCACGGCCTTCTGCGACGCCGTCGACGGCGGCGCCGAGGTGGCCGACCACCCCGCGATGCGCGACGCCTTCGCGCGCGCCGGGGGCGAGTCGCAGTCACTGGTCGCCCGCAGCTCGTCGGTCGTGGAGGACATGGCGGAGTCGTCGATGGCCGGCCAGTTCGACTCGATCATCGGGATCGACGGCTGGGACGAGTTCGTCATCGCCGTCACGGCCGTGCTCGTCTCCCGCGAGCGGGCCGGCGCCACCGACCACCCCATCGCCGTGCTGGTGCAGCCGCTGATCGAACCGCAGTACGGCGGCGTGATGTTCGGGATCGACCCGGTCACCGGTCGCACCGACCGCCGCGTGGTGTCGGCGGTGAACGGCGGGCCCGAGCCGCTGGTGAGCGGCGAGGTCGACGGGTCGCGCTACGTCCTCGAGCCGTCGCGCAACGGCGCCTGCAAGGTGCTCGACTTCGCCGCCAACGACGGCCCGGCGCTCGACCTGGCCGATCTGCGCCGTCTGGTGGCGCTGTCGGGCGAGGTGGCCGAGGTGTTCGGCGGGCCCCAGGACGTCGAGTGGGCCATCGCCACCGACAAGCAGCTGTGGCTGCTCCAGTCCCGCCCGGTCACCAGCGAGGTGCGGGGCGTCCCCCGAGGCCCGATCTACGGTCCGGGGCCGGTGGCCGAGACGTTCCCGGCGCCGCTCACCGAGCTGGAGCGCGACCTGTGGGTGCCGCCGCTGCGGGAGGCGGTCGCCGAGGCCGTGATCCTGGCGGGCACCGCCAGCCCGGCCGACGTGGCCAACAGCGACGTGGTGATCTGCGTCGACGGGCACGTCGCCATCGACCTGAAGCTGGCCGGCGAGATCAAGCCCAAGACCAAGATGGTCCACCGGTTGAACCCGATCCCCGCGATCCACAACCTGCGGGGCGCCTGGCGGGTCGGGCGGCTGCGCTCCGCGCTGCCCCGGCTGGCCGAGAACCTGCTCGACCGTACCGACGAAGACCTCGAGACGGTCCCCGAGCTGACCGACCTCACCAGCCGCCAGCTGCTCGCCCTGCTGCACCGCAGCCAGGTGGTCCTGCGGGCACTGCACGCCCACGAGATCCTCATGGGCATGCTCAGCGCCGCCACCACCAACCGGCTGACCGGCGCCTCGGTGGCGCTGCGGATGCTGGCCGAAGCCCGTCAGGACGGCCTCAGTGACGCCGAGATCCTGGCCCGCTCGCCGGCCGTGCTCGCTCTGACCGCGCCGCGGGTGGCGCCCACCGCCGAGCTGCCCGAGGAGGCGACGGCCGTCGACGTGGCGTCCACCGCCTGCCCCACCTGCTGCGACAACGGCATCCTCCGGGAGGCCCTGCGCATGCGGGTGCGCTGGGTGCAGGAGCTGTCGGGCCGGGCCGCCTGGGAGCTCGGCGAGCGCCTCACCGCCCGGGGCGGCCTCACCGAGCCCGAGTTGATCCGGCACATGACCCTCGACCACGTCGAGGCGGTGATCACCGGGCGGGCGGTGGTGGTGCCGGCGCTGATCGCCAAGCACGACCACGACTTCGGCGACCCGCTGCCGGCGTGGTTCCAGATGTCCGACCTGGGGCGCCCCATCCGGTCGCAGAGCGCCGGCGAGGTGGGCGGCGGCACGGGCGCCGGCGGCGGCGTCGGCAGCGGCCCCGTCACCTACGACGCCGAGGATCCGCCCAAGGGCTCGGTGCTTGTCACCACCACGTTGGCGCCGGGCCTGGGCCCGCTGCTGCCCCGGCTCGCCGGCATCGTCGCCGAGACCGGCTCGGTGCTCTCCCACCTGGCGATCCTGGCCCGCGAGGCCGGCGTGCCCACCGTGGTCGGCTACACCGGGGCGGCCGACGACCTGCCGGAGGGCGTGGTCGTCGAAGTCGACGGCGCCACCGGGCAGGTCACGATCGAGTCGTCGGAGCAGGAGGCGGCCGCATGAAGACCGTCACCTGGCTCGCCGGCATCGGCACGATGCTCGCCGGCGGCGCCTACATGATCGTGTCGCTCAACCGCTGGGAGTGGAACCGGGCGCTGTTCTTCGGGCTGATCGTGCTGATCGCCGAGGTGGGGCTGTCCACGGGGCTGGTGCTGCGGCGCCTGGCCCGGCTGGAGTACGACCGGCGCAGCGGCGTCGACCCCACCATCAAGGCGATCCTGCGGGAGACCCGGCCGCCGGCGCCGAGCCGCTTCGCCTGGATGAGCGAGCAGTCCCGCGACCTGAACGTGTTCATCACGTTCCTGGTGGGCGGGGGCGTGCTGATCTCGGGCGTGGCCTGGGTGGTCGACCGGGTGGCGTCGAAGACGTCGTCGCCGATCGGCGAGGAGCGGCTCGCCCGGCAGCTCGAGCCGATCAGCTACCCGTCGGGCGGCCTGCTGCTCGACGACGTCACGGTGCTGGCCCAGGAAGTGCCGGGCGCCAACGACGACCAGATCCGCCAGCTGCTCCGCCGCGGCGGTCGTCACTAACCCGTGTGGCGGTTCAAGCCCGTCAAGGTGCTGCTGGGGACCGTCGGCCTCGCCATCGGTGTCGCCGGCGTGCTGGCGCTGCGGGAGGCCACCCTGTCGACCCACGAGGACCCGGAGGAGCTCGGCGAGAAGATGGAGCTGGTCGTGCACGCCTCGTCCAAGGGTGGCGAAGGCGGCCAGTCCCTCGACGAGATGGTCGAGGCGCAGCTGCTCGCGTGTCGTCTCGAGGTGACCTCCGACTACACCGGCCCCATCGAGCCGCTGGGCGACGGCCGCTACCGCGCCGTGCTCACGCCGTCGCTCGACCTCACCAACCGCAAGCAGTTCCGCGGCTGCGTCGAGGACTGGGTCATCGACCACGTGAGGATCAACGTGGTCGACCTCACCGAGCTCGACTGAACGGGTCTCGTCGGGGGTAGAGCAGGACCCACCTGGGTCGACGGGAGGGGTGCATGGGCGATTGCGGCTTCCGCCTGCGGACCCTTTGCGTTGTCACGGTGCTGCTGGTGGTCGCGGCGTGCTCCGATTCCGAGGCCGCGGTGCCGGCGGCCGACTCGGATCGCTGCGACCTCGGGCTCAACACCGAGCGGTTCAACACGACCACCGCCGCGGTCGACCACGCCGCCATGCACCACGACGAGGTGGCGGGCGACCCGTCGACGGTCGACTTCACCGTGCGGCAGTGGGCCGAGGTGTTCGCCGACCCCGACGTGGGGATGTCGCTCGGCGAGGTGGCGGAGGCCGTCGACGGCGACGAGATCTACCGCCGGCACGTCCTCGCGGGGGTGCTGACCCACTCGCTCGACCCCGATCCGTGGCTGCCGCTGACCGATCCGGCCACCTGCGACGCCCTCGCGGGCGAGCTGGACGAGGTGCGGGGGGTGGTCGAGCGGTTCCCGACCGTGGCCGACGCGACGGCCGCCGGTTACACGCAGGGTGACACCTACTTCGCCGGCCTCGGCGTCCATTTCCAGAACTACGACCTGCTGGGCGGCTTCGACGTGGCCCACCCGGTGCAGTTGCTCTACGACGGGGCCGAGGACGATGCGCACCTGGTCGGCGTGTCGTACGTGGTGCGCTCCGCGGGCGACCTGCCACCCGTCGGGTTCACCGGCGGCAACGACCACTGGCACCGTCACGGGAAGTTCTGCCTCGACGAGCAGGCCGTCAACCTGGCCACCGACGTGCTCAGCGCCGACGAATGCGCTGCTCGCGGTGGGCACGAGGCCTTGAACACCGACGGCTGGATGCTGCACGCGTGGGTGGTGCCGGGCTGCGAGAGCGACTGGGGCGTGTTCTCCGCGGCCAACCCGCGCCTGCCCTATCTCCCGGACGGCGTTCGGCTGGCTCCGGGCTGCCAAACCGCGTCTTAGTTCACAGTATGTGCACTAATTGATGCTGTTTGGAGTGTCGATCAACATATAAACGCTGCGCTGTATTGGCTTAGATATGTTCTCACAGTGTGCACGATAATAGGGTCTATTTTTCGAAATGACTCTGACAAAAACCGCTTCTATTTCCGGATTGCACGCGTGCAGCCTGATACGTTCCCACTTTTGGCAAACCAGCACATATGAGCTGCTGGGGGAGGGCGAACGCATATGGACAAACGCTGGGCCGCGCGCGTCTCGAAAGCGGGGACCTGCGCACTATTGTTCCTAACCGCATGTAGTGGCCAGAAGACCGGATTACTCGATGAGATGGCCGCTAGGAGTGAAGTCGCCAATTCGGTTTTCCCCGCAGCCGATTGGTCAAAGGCAGATCCCACCGAGCTCGGATTCGATGCCGCCAAGCTCGAGGAGATCGCCGCCGAATCACCCCCCGAGACCGTCTGCCTCCTCGTCATGCGACACGGCGAGGTCGTCGGCGAGTGGTACTACGGCGACCACACGGCCGAACAGCCGACCGGCGTCATGTCGGTCACCCAGGCCTACGCCGCCACGCTGGTCGGCATCGCCCAGGACGAGGGCTTCCTCGACCTCGACGACCCGGTCTCCAAGTACATCCCCGAGTGGGTGGGCACGCCGTCCGAAGGCGTGACCATCCGCAACCTGCTGAGCCACGACAGCGGTCGTGAGTCCACCAACTCGATCGGCAACGCCGAGCTCCACCAGGCGCTGATCGGCGCACCCGACCCCGGGGCGCTGGCCATCGGGCTGGAGCAGCAGCACGCGCCGGGCGAGGTGTGGAGCCAGAACCTGCCGGCCATCGAGCTGCTGAACCCCATCCTCACCGCCGCCACGGGGATGGACCCTGCCGACTACGCGCAGGAGAAGCTGTTCGGGCCGATCGGGGCCACCCACACGTCGATGAAGAAGAACGGCAACGGCAAGACGTGGATGCACAGCTTCCTGGAGACCACGTGCCAGGACGCCGCCCGCTTCGGCTACCTCTACCTGCGGAACGGCAACTGGAACGGCACGCAGGTGCTGTCGGAGGGATGGGTCGACGAAGCCACCCACCCGTCGACGGAGCTCAACCCCGGTTGGGGCTTCATGTGGTGGCTCAACCAGCCGGGCTCGCTCGTGTCGATCGACAACGTGCTCACGCCCGACTACGACGAGCCGAGCGAGATGAAGCTGGTGCCCGACTCCCCGGACGACATGTACTGGGCGCTGGGCTTCGGCGGTCAGTTCGTCCAGGTCCACCCGGGCACCGACACGGTCGTGGTCCGGCTGGGCGGGGGCGACGAGGCCGCCAACATGCAGCAGGTGACCCGCATCGTCAGCGAGAGCCTGGTGGAGGAGTGAGCTCCACCGACTGACCCCGCGACGGGCGCGCCCTTCCTCTCTCCTCGGCAGGGCGCGCCCGTGTGGGGACCCCGTTTGCCCCACCAAGTACGATACGTGCGACCTCATGTACAGACGGTCGGGGGTGGGCAGGTGCTTGCCGGTCAGGAACATCGCGAGCCCATTGCCATCGTGGGCATGGGGTGCCGGTTCCCGGGCGGCGTGGCCTCACCCGAGGACCTGTGGTCGCTGGTGGCGGCCGGGGGCGACGCCATCGGTCCCGTGCCCGACGACCGGGGCTGGTCGTCGTCGGCAGCCGGGTTTCCCGGCGGTTTCCTGGCCGACGTCGCCGGGTTCGACGCCGGGTTCTTCGGCGTGTCGCCCCGGGAGGCGCTGGCGATGGACCCCCAGCAACGCCTGCTCCTGGAGGTGGCGTGGGAGGCGCTGGAGCGGGCTCGTCTCGACCCCCTGTCGTTGCGGGGCAGCGACGGGGGTGTGTTCGCGGGGCTGACCGGGGGCGACTACTGGTCGCTGTTGGCGCAGGATCCGCTCGACGACTTCTCGGCCCAGCTGCTCACGTCGGCCTCCGCCAGCGGGGCCTCGGGCCGGGTGGCCCACGTGCTGGGGTGGGAGGGGCCGGCGGTGTCGGTCGACACGGCGGCGTCGTCGTCGCTGGTGGCGCTGCACCTGGCGTGCCAGTCGCTGCGGGCGGGCGAGTGCTCGCTGGCCCTGGCGGGAGGCGCCGCGGTGATGGCGACGCCCTCGTGGTTCCAGGGCTTCGCCCAGCAGGGGGCGCTGTCACCCGACGGTCGGTGTCGGGCATTCGGTGCCGGGGCCGACGGGACGGGTTGGGCCGAGGGCGTGGGCGTGCTGGTGTTGGAGCCGTTGTCGGCGGCGCTGCGCCACGGGCGGCGGGTGTGGGCCGTGGTCGCCGGCTCGGCGGTCAACCAGGACGGTGCCTCCGATGGCTACACCGCGCCGAGCGGGGCCGCCCAGCAGCGGGTGATCGAGTTGGCCCTGGCGACGGCCGGTTTGGCGCCGGGGGACATCGATGTGGTGGAAGCCCACGGCACGGGCACCGTGGTCGGTGACCCGGTGGAGGCGGCGGCGCTGCTGGCGACCTACGGCCAGGACCGTGAGGTGCCGTTGTGGTTGGGGTCGGTGAAGTCGAACATCGGTCACACCCAGGCGGCTGCCGGCGTGGCGGGCGTGATCAAGACGGTGATGGCCCTGCACCACGGCGTCCTGCCCCCGACACTGCACGCCGAGGTGCCGTCGCCGCATGTCGACTGGTCGTCGGGTCGGGTGGAGCTGCTGACCGAGGCGCGGGAGTGGCCGGGCCCTCGCCGGGCGGGGGTGTCGTCGTTCGGGATCTCGGGGACCAACGCCCACGTGATCCTGGAGCCGGCTCCGGAGTCGCCGCCGGTCACCGAGACGGAGGCGCCGGGACCTTTGCCGCTCGTCGTCTCGGCGGCGACCGAGGATGCCTTGGCGGTGCAGCTCGACCGCCTCGACCCCGTGCCGCAGCCCGACGTCGCCTGGTCGTTGGCGACGACCCGGGCCGCGTTGGAGCACCGGGCGGTCGTGATCGACGGGAAGGTGGTCCGCGGCCGGGCCGGGTCCGGAGTCGGCTTCGTGTTCGCCGGCCAGGGGACCCAGAAGCCGGGCATGGGCGCCGAGCTGTACGCCCGGTTCCCTGTGTTCGCCGAGGCCTTCGACGCGGCGCTGGACCCCGAGCTGCGGGACCGGGTCCTGGCCGGTGAGCCGTCGGACGACACGCTCTACGCCCAGACCGGTCTGTTCGCCCTCGAAGTCGCGTTGGCCCGGCTGCTGGCGAGCTTCGGCGTCGAGCCCGAGGTGGTGGTGGGGCATTCGATCGGGGAGCTGGCGGCGGCGCAGGTCGCCGGGGTCATGTCGCTCGACGACGCTCGCCGGCTCGTCACCGCCCGGGCCCGGCTCATGTCGGCCCTTCCCGCCGGCGGGGCCATGGTCGCCTTGCGGATGACCGAAGCCGCAGCGACCGCGCTGATCGCCGGCCATCGCGACGTGGCCCTCGCGGCGGTCAACGCCCTCGACCGCGTGGTCGTCTCCGGCCCCGCGGCGACCGTCGAGCGGTGGGGCACGCGACTCCGGGTGAGCCACGCGTTCCACTCCCCGCTGGTGGAGCCGATGCTGGAGGACTTCCGCCGGGTCGCCGAGACCGTCGACTACCGGGCTCCCCGGATGCGGTGGGTGTCGACCCTCACCGGGCGGCCAGTCACCGAGGCCGTGACGGTTGAGCACTGGGTCGACCAGGCCCGCCACACCGTCCGCTTCCACGACGCGGTCGCCGACCTCGGCTCGGCGTTGGAGATCGGTCCCGGCCACGACCTGCTCCACGGCCTCGCCCGTGCCTGGACCCACGGCGCTCCGGTCGACTGGCGACGGCTGCTCGGCTCCGGCAACACCGTCGACCTCCCCACCTATCCCTTCCAGCACCAGCGCTTCTGGCCGGGCGCCCCGGTCCCGGTCCCGGCGCCGTCGTCGGCAGCCCGGCCCCCCGACCTGCTGGGGCTGGTGCGGGCGGAGGCGGCGGCGGTGCTGGGCCTGGCGGGGCCCGACGACGTCGACCCGCAGCGGACGTTCAAGGACCTGGGGTTCGAGTCGCGGGACGCGGTGGAGCTGCGGGCCGGGCTGCAACGGGCGGTCGGTTCCCCGCTGTCGTCCACGATCGTCTTCGACCATCCGACGTGCGCCGCCCTGGCCGCCGAGCTGGCGGGCACAGGGGTGAGCCCCGAACCCCCGCCCCGGCGGCGCGCCGCCGACGAGCCGCTGGCGATCGTGGGGATGGCGTGCCGCTTCCCGGGCGGGGTCGGGTCCCCGGAGGACCTGTGGGAGCTGGTGACCGGGGGTCGGGACGCCATCGGGTCGGCGCCGGGCGACCGGGGCTGGGACGGGCGGTTCCTGGGCGGGTTCCTGGCCGACGCCGCCGGGTTCGACGAGGCGCTGTTCGGCATCTCGCCCCGTGAGGCCCTGGCGATGGACCCGCAGCAGCGCCTGTTCCTCGAGGTGTCGTGGGAGGCGCTGGAGCGGGCGGGGCTCGACCCGTCGTCGCTGCGGGGCACCGACACCGGGGTCTTCGCCGGTCTGATGGCCGACGACTACGGCCGCCTGCTGCCCGAGGACCCCGACGGCTACGGCCTGACCGGCAGCTCCGCCAGCGTGGCGTCGGGCCGGGTGGCGTACGTGCTGGGTCTGGAGGGGCCGGCGGTGTCGGTGGACACGGCGTGCTCGTCGTCGCTGGTGGCGCTGCACGTGGCCGGCCAGTCGCTGCGGGCGGGGGAGTGCTCGCTGGCGCTGGCGGGTGGGGTCACGGTGCTGGCGACGCCGTCGCTGTTCGTGGACTTCGCGGCCCAGGGCGGGCTGTCGCCCGACGGTCGGTGCAAGGCGTTCGGGGCGGGGGCCGACGGGACGGGCTGGTCGGAGGGCGTGGGTGTGATGGTGTTGGAGCGCCTGTCGGACGCCCGCCGGAACGGCCACCGGGTGTGGGCGGTGGTGGCGGGCTCGGCGGTGAACCAGGACGGCGCCTCCAACGGCCTGACCGCCCCCAACGGCACGGCCCAGCAGCGGGTGATCCGCCGGGCGTTGGCGTCGGCCGGTCTGGCGCCGGCGGACGTCGACGCGGTGGAGGCCCACGGGACGGGCACCACGTTGGGCGACCCGATCGAGGCGTCGGCGCTGCTGGCGACCTACGGCCAGGACCGGGAGCGGCCGCTGTGGTTGGGGTCGGTGAAGTCGAACATCGGCCACACCCAGGCGGCTGCCGGTGTCGCCGGGGTGATCAAGATGGTGATGGCGCTGCAGCACGGTGTGCTGCCCCCGACCTTGCACGCGGACGAGCCGTCGCCCCACGTCGACTGGTCGTCGGGCCGGGTGCAGTTGCTCACCGGGCCGCAGGACTGGCCCGAGCCCCGCCGGGCCGGCGTGTCGTCGTTCGGGATCAGCGGCACCAACGCCCACGTCATCCTCGAGCAGACCCCCGAGCAGCCCTCGTTCGTCGCCACCGAGCACGAGGGACCCCTGCCGCTGGTCGTCTCGGCGGCGACGGAGGCGGCGCTCGCGGCCCAGCTCGACCGCCTCGACACCGCGCCGCAGCCCGACGTCGCCTGGTCGCTGGTCACCACCCGGGCCGCCCTGGAGCACCGGGCGGTCGTCCTCGACGGCGCCGAGGTCCGGGGGCGGGCGGCGAGCGGGGGCGTCGTGTTCGTCTTCCCCGGGCAGGGGGCGCAGTGGGTGGGGATGGCCGCGGGGTTGATGGAGCACCCCGCGTTCCGGGACGCCATGACGGCCTGCGAGGCGGCGCTGGCGCCCTACGTCGACTGGTCGTTGACCGAGGTGGCGTGCAGCGCCGACGACGGCTGGCTGCAGCGGGTCGAGGTCGTGCAGCCGGCGCTCTTCGGGGTGATGGTGTCGCTGGCGGCGCTGTGGGAGTCGTTCGGCGTCGCGCCCGCGGCGGTGGTGGGCCACTCGCAGGGGGAGATCGCCGCCGCCCACGTCGCCGGGGTGCTGTCGCTCGACGACGCCGCCCGGGTCGTCGCCCGCCGGGCCCAGCTGCTGGCCCGGCTCGCCGGCACCGGCGGCATGGCCTCGGTGACGGCACCCGAGGCGCAGGTCCGGGCCCTGATCGACCGCTGGTCGCCCGGGGTGAGCGTGGCCACCGTGAACGGCCCGGCGTCGGTCACGGTGTCGGGCGACGCCGCGGCGCTCGACCGCCTGCTCGCCGGCTGCGAGTCCGACGGTGTCCGGGCGACCCGGGTGGCCGTCGACTACGCCTCGCACTCCCCGCACGTGGAGGCGGTGCGGGACGACCTCCTCGCCGCCCTCGACGGCATCGAGCCCCAGCCGCCCCGGGTGCGCTTCGCTTCGACGGTCACCGGCGACGCCGCCCTCGGCCCCGACTACTGGTACCGCAACCTGCGGGAGACCGGCCGCTTCCACGC
>DATHJB010000194.1 GCA_035316325.1 Acidimicrobiales bacterium | reverse complement strand
CCGATCCGGCGCCGGGGAAGGTGATCACCATCGAGGTGCAGCACCTCGAGGACGGGCAGCCGGTGTCGATCACGGCGATGGCGCTGGCACCGGCCGAGGTCAACCCTTCGGCCTCCACCACGGCGACCAGCCCCCCGACGACACCGCCGCCGCCGGCCGTCAGCCCGTGACCCGCTGGGCGAAGGCGACGGCCTGCTGTTCGATGAGGTCGGCGTCGTAGTCGAGGGTGGCGACGTGGTAGCTGCGCTCCAGCGTGACCCGCTCCACCGGGCCGGCGACCCCACCTGCCACCAGGTCGCCGTTCGCGGGCGGCACGACGTGGTCCTGCGGGCTGTTGAAGAGCAGCAGCGGGCTGGTGACCTTCCCCAGGTCGCCCTGGAGCGCCCCCGTCCCCTCGGCCAGCGACAGCAGCGGCCCGAGCGGCGCGGCGTCGTAGGCGGCCTCCTCGACGCCGGGCTTGGCGATGTTGCCCCCGATGCCCTCGATGCGGTCCGCGCCGGCGTCGATCATCGCCCGCACCCCCTCCACGAGCTCCGACGCCACGTCGACCACCGGGTTCACGCACACGAGCCCGGCGATCTCGGGGTGCCGACCGCCCAGCCACAACGCCAGGGCACCGCCCATCGACAGGCCGGCGACGACCATCGAGTCGCACCTTCCCGCCAGATCCACGTAGGCAGCCTCGGCGGCCGCGGTCCAGTCGGCCCAGCCGGTGGCGATCATGTCGTCGACCGTGGTGCCGTGCCCCGGCAGCAGCGGCAGCTCCACGGTGAAGCCCGCCGCCGCGAACGCCTGGGCCAGCGGCCGCATCGACTGGGGACAGCCGGTGAACCCGTGCAGCACCAGCACCCCGCTCGCCCCACCGGCCGCCGACAGCGGCTCGCATCCACTCAGCTCAGCGCTCATGCCGAGCGACGCTACCGGTCGGCGAACGCCGCTACCGGAAGCCGCGATCTGGCTACCGGTAGGGGTCGTCCCTGGCCGGGAGCTCCCACCAGTCGATTGGGGCGGCCTCCCACTCGGGGTCGTCGTAGATGCAGTCGACCGGGCAGGGGTCGAGGCACTTCCCGCACCCGGAGCACAGCTCGGGCACGATCACCACGTCCATCCCGAAGTTGAAGATGGCGCCGAACTGCGGCGGGCAGTGCCGGATGCACGTGTCGCAGTTGATGCAGATGTCCATGTCGATGCGCAGCGGGACGTTCTGCCACTTCGGGTTGCGCTCACGGGAGGTCAGTCGCTCGGCTCGTGTCGCAGCCCCCATGAGGCGAAAGGGTAGCGTGGGAATGTTGACCCACGGGTCAAGCCGCGGAACACTGGGCGACCGGTAACGAGCCATGACCAGCACACGCCAGCTCACTGCACAGGGCATCGAACGGAAGCAGCAGCTCTTCGACGCGGCCGCGTCGCTCTTCGCCGAGCAGGGCTACGCGTCGACGCGGGTGGTCGACATCGTCGACGCCGCCGGTGTCGCCAAGGGCCTCTTCTACTGGTACTTCGAGAACAAGGAAGCGCTCTTCAGCGAGCTCGCCGAGGACATCCGCCACAAGCTGCGGCGCACCCAGCGGGCCGCCATGGACCGCCATGCGCCGGCGCTCACCCGCGTCGCCCAGGGCACCGTCGCCAGCGTCCGCTTCATGGCCGAGCACGCCTCGTTCTTCTCGCTGCTCGAGGTCGAGGCCCGCAGCGTGGCCGCCGCCCTGCGCCAGGGCACCGAGCAGCACCTGGGCGACGTGAAGGCGCTGATCCTCGCCGGGCAGGCCGACGGCACGATCACCAAGGACGACGACGCCGACCTGCTCGCCCTCGCCGTCGTCGGCGCGGTGGGCCAGTTCAGCCACTTCCACCGCACCGGCCGCGTCGACCTGGGCCTCGACGAGCTGGCCAACTACGTCGCCCGCCTGGTGGTGCGCATCCTGACCTCCGACGAGCGCACGGCGATCCAGTCGGTCAAGCAGGCGCTGAGGCCCAAGTCGGCCTGACGGCTGCGGGCCGCCGGCCTGGTCCGCCGGCCCGCGTTGACAGTCCCCCACCTGGTTGGCGATAGCCTCGCTGGCCGTGCCTCGACCCATCCTTGCCGCATCCCTGATCGTCGCCGTCCTCGTGCTGGGCGCCTGCGGAGAGAAGGACGCCAACGAGTCCGACGTCAGCGAGGTGCTCGTCGACGCCGGAGCGACGGAGGCCCAGGCCGACGACTGCGCCGGGCAGATCGCCGGCGAGCTCACCCAGGACGAGTTGAACGACCTCGCCGGCGCCAGCGAAGAGGCCGACATCCCCGACGCGATCAACGAGAAGATCACCCCGATCCTCGACCAGTGCCTGTCGGGCGAGCCCGCGCCGGAGTCCGAGACCACGGACACGACGGCCGAAGGCGAGACGACGGAGAGCACCACCACCACTACTGCGGGTTGACCCCCGAGTCGTTGCACCCGCGCTGCAAGAACGGGATACGATGCGCGCCAGCTGACGTACAGGGAGGAAAATCCTGTGGCATACCAGTTCCTGTCCGACGAATGGGTAGCTGCGGCGCGCAAGCTCCGTGAAGAGGCGGGTGGCCAAGGCTCCGCCGGCGCGCCCGTGAAGATGAACCTCGTCATCACCGACGTCCCGTTCGGCGAGGGCACTGTCGAAGCCCACATGGACTCCACCAGCGGTGAGGTCGACATGGACTTCGGTCACCTCGAGGGGCCCGACGTGACCGTCACGCTCGACTTCGTCACCGCCAAGGCGATGATGGTCGACGCCGACCCGCAGGCCGCCATGCAGGCGTTCATGGCCGGGAAGATCAAGCTCCAGGGCGACATGACCAAGGCGCTCGCCCTGCAGTCGGGTACGCCCGACCCGGAGCTCACCAAGAAGATCCAGGAGATCACCGCTCCCTGACGTCACGGGCAGTTGCTCCAGCTGGTCGAGAGGGCGCCTTCGGGCGCCCTCTCCCGCGTCCCGGGGCCGGTGGTCGGCCACGCCGCGCGGTCGGCAACCGGGCCCGGACGCGAGACGTCTCCCCCGAAGGGGAGACGTTAAGAGTGCCGAGCTGGCTGGGGCGGCAGCCTCATCGCGGCGGCTGGGGAACACCGCGTCCGGCTTACCGCCCCAGCGAGCCCGGCACGCTCAGTAGTGTAACCGATGCAGAGAGCTATGTGTGACATAGCCGGGGCAGGTTTGCGAGTTCTTCTTTCGTAGCCAGCGTAGAGCCTTCTCAAACCTCACAAACGCAGGTACAGCTTGGTTTTTCCGCAGCACTTGCACCCGCAACCACTAGCAGGGTGCCCTGCGTTGACTCCTTGGTCAAGTCGGGTGCGCAAAGTGGCGGAAATATAGGCCGTTTTCCCTGGCGGAACCCAGCCGTCACCGACATTTTCGTCAGAAGACCGTCAGGTCGACGGTGCTGCCCTGCGGGACCTGCGTGCCCGGCCACGGGAACGAACCGATCACCATCGAGTCGTCGGAGTCCGATCCGCTGATGCTGCCGACCGACAGGCCGCGGGATTCGAGCATGTCCCGCACCCGGCGGAGACGCTTGCCCACGATGTCGGGCACCTCGACGTTGTCACCCTGCGCCACCACGAGCACCACCGTCGAGCCCTCTGCGGCACGCTCCCCCGCGGCCGGCTCGCTGCGCAGCACGTTGCCCGAATCCTGCTCGTCGTTGGCCTCGCCCCGGAAGTCGACCTGGAAGCCGTCGTCCTCCAGCTCCTCGGCGGCCTCCTCGGCCTCCCAGCCGGTGACGTCGGCGATCTCGGGACCCGACGGGCCGCTGGAGACCTCCACCTCCACGGTGGCGCCCGCCGGGAGCTCCGCCGGGGTGTCGGCGGCGAACCCGATCACGTGGTCCTTCTCGATCTCCTCGTGCGGCGTGTCGACGAACTCGGGGACCAGCCCGATGCCCGACCCGCCCAGCACCTCGGTGGCCTGCTCGCGGGTGAGGCCCCGCAGGTCGTCGGAGCTGGGGACCGTCACCAGCGGCGGGCCCTTCGACACGACCACGGTCAGCCGTTCGCCCTCGCGGAGCTTGCTGCCCACCTTGGGGCGGGTGTCGAGCACCGTGCCGGCGGGCTGGTCGTGGTCGATCTCCTCGTAGCTGATCTTCCAGCCGAAGTCGCCGACGTGCTCGGTCACCTCGGCCTTGGGGATGCCGATGAGCGCCTCGGGCACCACGTGGGTCGGGCGGAGCTGCTGGGTGACGACCAGCGTGACAGCCACGCCGAGGGCCACGGCGGCGACGGCGGCGACCACGCCGATGAGGACCTTGCGGGCGCGGTCGGCGCGGGCGGTGGGCGCCAGGCGGGGCGGGGGCGGCAGCGGGCCGGACGGGTGGCCCTGCATGTGGGCGGGGCCGCTGTGGCCGGAGCCGGGGGCCGCGGGTGCGGGCGCGCCGGGAGCGACCGGGACGCCCGGCACGATCGGCGGCGGCGGACCCTGGGGCGCCGGGAGGGGCTGGGGTGCCGTGGTGTCGGCGGGATCGATCGCCCCGTGGAGGACCGTGCGGTCCCGCTCGTCCTCGACGGCGGGGCCGGCGCCGTTGGCGGCCGCAGCCGTGCTGGCCCCCACCAGGACGAGGGGCTCCGGGCGGGGCAGGTCGTTGGCGGCGTCGATCAGCTCCTGGGCCAGCGTGGCGGCGTCGGGGCGCTGGGCGGGGTCGAGCTGGCCGGCCAGGGCGACGACGGGAGCGAGGGCGTCGAGCTCCTCGGGGACCTCGAGCGGGCGGTCGAGGCGGGCCATCAGCGTGCCGATGGTGGTGTCGAGCGTGAAGGGGACGAGGCCCGTCACCGCCTCCACCAACACGAGGGCCAGCGAGTAGACGTCGCTCTTGCCGTCGAGCGGTTCGCCTCGGGCCTGCTCGGGCGACGAGTAGCGGGCCGTGCCCAGCACCGCGCCGGTCGGCTCGGTCCACCCGGCCTCGGCGATGGCGCGGGCCAGGCCGAAGTCGGCGACGCGCAGGCGGGCGTCGCCACCGAAGAGCAGGTTGGCGGGCTTGATGTCGCGGTGGACGAAGCCCTGCTTGTGCGCCCGGTCGAGCGCCTGTGCCGCACTGAGGCCCACGAGCAGGGCCTGCGACGGCGTGAGGGGGTTGCCGGCGTCGAGCATGGAGCGCAGGCTGCCGCCGCTCAGGAACTCGGTGACGATGTACGGCGGCACCTCGTCGCCGTTCCAGTCGAAGATGGCGAGGATGTTCGGGTGGCTCAGCGCCGCAGCGGCCCGGGCCTCGGCGCGGAAGCGGCGGAGGAAGGCCTCGTCCTCGGCGAGGGCCGAGTGGAGGATCTTCACGGCGACGCGACGGCGGAGGCGCACGTCGTCGGCGAGGTAGACCTCGGCCGATGCGCCTGATCCCAGCGGAGCGAGGAGCCTGTATCGCCCGCCCACCACTCGACCGACATGCTCGGTCATGTGTGACATGACCACGACCGCCCAGAGTACTTGGGTGTCCGCCGCAGAACCCATCGGCTCGACCACTCGCCGGGCGGTGGAGTAGAGACTGGAGCCGCGTGTCCTCGACTGTTCCCCCCACCAAGCCACCGGCCAGCGGTTCTCCCCAGAGCAACGGGAAGTCGCCGCCGCCCCTCTACAGCACCCGCTTCAAGATCCTGGCGTCGGTGCTCGTGACCCTGGCGGTGGGGGCGCTCGTCGTCGCCTACCTGTCGACCTCGAGTGGTGACGACGACGACGGCGTCGTGGCGTCGGGCGGCACCAGCGCCTTCGTGGAGCGGCTGCTGCCCGGGCGCGACACCCAGGTCGTCCAGCAGGGCTCCGTCGGCATCGACCTGGCGCCCGGGTGGTCCGGGACGCTGGTGATCGACGGGGTCGCCATCCCCGCCGCCGACCTCGTCGTCAACGATGCGCTCAACACGGTCCAGTTCACGCCGGGGCCGGACAAGGTCATGGAGGCGCTGCCGGTGGGCAACATCTGCGCCCAGGCCACGGTGTACGAGCTGTCCACCGGTCCCGGCGACAGCCGCGCCGTCTCCTGGTGCTTCGACGTGATCTAGCCCGGATTCGCTCGACTTTCCCCTAGCGGGCGAATACGAACACATGTACGATCGACGGCATGACGGATCACACCCTGCACACGCTCGCCGATGCCATCGAACGGCTCGACATCCCTACGGATGCCCGCGCTCTGGCCCAGTGCTTCGACCTGTTGGATCGCTTCTCGTTGAAGCTCACCAGCACCGCCCGCGAGCGCGTGCGGGCCGAGATGTCCGCGGCCTCGGGGCGCTCGCCGTAGCGGCTAACGGAGGAGCGAGCGGATGCGCCAGGCGGCGCGGGCGGCAGCGAGACCGTCGCGGAGAGGCAGCACGTTGCCGGCGGCGACGTGCGACCACTGGACCGGCACAGGAGTCACCTGCAGGCGGGCGCGGTCGGCGCGGGTGAGCAGCTCGACGTCGAAGGCGTAGCCCTCGGTCACCAGCGGTGCGACCACCAGCGTGGCTGCCTCCGCGGTGACGCCCTTCAGCCCGCACTGGGTGTCGGGGTCTTCGGCCAGGCCGAGGGCCCGCAGCCACAGGCTGAAGGCCCGGCTGGCCGCCACCCGCAGCACGGGCTGGCGGCGGAGGACACGGCTGTCGGGGTGCGCCCTCGTGCCGTAGACGACGTCGGCCTCGCCGTCCTCCAGGGTCACGAAGCAGCGCTCGACGTCGTCCGGGGCCACCGGGAGGTCGGCGTCGACGAACACCCGTGTCGCTCCCGTCGCCTGGAGGAGGCCCTCGCGGACCGCCACTCCCTTGCCCCGGTTGACGCCCTGGCGCAGCACCTTGCCCAACAACCCGTGGCCGGCGATCACGGCCTCGGCCACCTCGGCGGTGCTGTCGGTGCTGCCGTCGTCGACGAGCAGGAGCTCGAGGCGGTCGTCGCACAGGCCCGACTCCACGAGGATCTCGAGGGCGCGGCCGATGCGGGAGGCCTCGTTGCGCATCGGGATGACCAACGACCGGGTCCGGGTCGGCACTCTGGCGGTCCTTCCCTCGGTCGCGGCGGCCACTGTGAGCGGTGGGCACTCACCTTAGGACGTGTCGTGGACGGGTCAGGACGTGACGGCGACCGGGTAGATCGCCCAGTCGCCGGAGCGGAACACGGGATCGGTGTGCTGCGCCCACCAGGCTTCGTCGGCACCGACGTCGGGCAGTCGCTCCAGCGGGCCGATCACCACGTAGTCGACGTCACGGTCCCGGGCCAGCTCGAGTCCGGCGTCGCCGCCGCGGAGGATCGTCCGCTCGTCGTCGGCCCGGACCGCCCAGTCGGGTACGCCGATGTCGAACGTCCACCCGGGGTAGCCGGACAGCACCGCATGGCCGGACAGCGACGTCACCGGCTGGGTGTTGGTCGGGGCCACGGCCAGGACGGCGTCACGGGGCAGCTCGTCGTGCACCCAGCGGGCCACGGCCAGCCCGTCGGCAGTGGTCCAGGGGATGGCCGCGGCCTCGTCGGTCGCCCGGAAGAGATCGAGGACGCCGGACAGGCACAGGGTGAGGAGGGCTACGGCGGCGAGGGCCAGGCCGGGGCCTCGGGCCGTGCGGACGAGACGGACCAGCAGCGCCCCGACGAGGAAGGCCCCGAGGAGCTGCCAGAAGGCGAAGTACTTGGTGTTGTTCCACTCCCACGGGTGGAAGGCCACGAAGTTCGGGACCAGCCACAGCAGCCACAGCGGCAGGAACGCCTTCACGAACCCGGTGCGCACCGTCCCCCGCCAGACGCAGGCGACCACGAGGAGCAGGAGGAAGGGACCGGCGTTGCGGAACCAGAACCAGAGCCAGTCGCCGACGCCGTCGTCGGCCATCCACCACGGCAGCCACCGCACCGACGACTCCGGGGGCTGGAGCCACCAGGCCACCGGTCCACCCAACAGGAGCGCAGGGAGGTAGAAGCGCCACCACGGCTGGTGCCGGTCGAGCAGCAGCGCCCAGGCGCTCACCACCGCGACGACCACGACGAAGGCGAACCCGTTGGCGAGCGGCACCGCACCCACCAGCACGCCGGCCGCGGTGAGAGCCGCCGGGCGGCGCTCCTGCAGGGCGCGCCACACCAGCGTGAGGGCGGCCAGGCCGAGGGGAAGACCGAAGAGGCCGTTGCGCTGGGCGTGCAGGTACGACAGCGACGGGTTGTCCATCCACAGGCCGGAGTCGGGGTCGCGGGAGTAGTCCCGGGGCAGGTGCCACAGGGTGTCGAACCCGTGGGCGCGGATGTCGTCGAACAGACCGACGAAGCCGAAGGTGCCGCCGGCGCAGAACACGATCACGCCCAGCAGGGCGGCGTGGCGGCTGCCCACCAGCCGCACACCGCACAGGTAGGCGACGGCCGGGAACGACAGCGCCAGGAAGCCGCTGGTCAGGGCGAGGGCCGAGGGAAGCTCCACCCCGAGCAGCGACACCTGGGCGCCGAAGAAGTCGGCCAGGAGGTGGTAGCGCAGCGGTTCGCCGGCGGCGATCGGCGAGGTGGGAGGGAAGTCGCCGTCGATGCCACTGACGAAGGCGCCGGCGTAGGCGAGGTGGGCGGCGCCGTCGGCCCAGGTCGACAGGTGGCCCGCCACCAACCCCCCGTCGGGTGTCGTGATCCAGGCCAGGGCGAAGATGCGGATCGTCAGCGGCCAGGCGACGGCGAGCAGGGCCACGAGCGGCCGGAGGCTCTCGGGATCCCGCCAGGGAAGCCGGACCCGACGGACCATGTCGGCGGCGTCGGTCCTGACGTCGGGCGCCCCCCGTCGCCACCCGGCGAGGGAGCCCAGGTTCACGACGACGACCGCCAGCGTCAGGCTCGTCAGGTCGAACCCCAACGGCACCGCCAACGCCCACCCCGCCAACCCCAACGCCAGCGCCCCCAACAACCCCCCGACCGCCACCCGCTCCTCGAACCGCAGCGGAACCCCCGCCAGATAGGTGGCGCCCACCCCCACCACCACGCAGTCCAGGAACAAGAGGACCACGACCACCCCGTCAACCACCCGACACCCACCCGTTCAGGAGCGACGGCGACGGGGCTGGCGGACGGGGCACGCGGCAGGTCATGCGGGCCGGCAGCCTAGGGCGCGTCCTGTCCCCGACCCGTCGCGGCGGGCACGGTCGGTGGCTGGGGGGTGCGTGGGGTGGGGGTACTGTTTGGCGCTCTGGGCGGAGGCCTGTGAGCACACCCTTGCGCGAGATGGATGAGAGAACCCCCGCCCGGCCGCCGTTGCGGGTGCTTACCGTTCTCACCTACTACCACCCGCATTGGACCGGGCTGACCGCGCTCGCCCGGCACATCGCCGAGGGGTTGGCCGAAGGTGGGGCCGAGGTGAGCGTGCTGGCCAGCCGGCACGATCCGGCGCTGGCGCGGCGGGAGGTCGTCGGGGGTGTCGACGTCCACCGGCTACGGACCGTGGGCCGGATCAGTCGCACCATGCCGATGCCGGGGTTCCCGGCGGCGATCCTGCGGCTGGCCCGGGCGCACGACGTCGTGCACCTGCACAGCCCCATGGCCGAGGCCGGGCTCGTCCGTTGGGCCTGCCGCCTCGCCGGTCGGCCGCTGGTGGTCACCAACCATGGCGACGTCGTGATGCCGGCCGGCCGGTTCAACCAGGCGGTCCAGCGGCTGATGCGCAGCACGCTGGCGTCGACGTTCCGAGGCGCCGACCGGGTGGTCGCCCCCGACGTCGACTACATCGCCGGGTCGCTCACGGCCGTGGCCGGCGAGCGGGCGACCGCCATCGCCCCGCCGGTCGCCTTCGCTCCCCCGGCGCCGGGCGCCGCGGCCGCCCTCCGGCAGGAGCTGGGCCTCGAGGACCGGCCCATCGTCGCCTTCGCCGGGCGCTGGGTGGAGGAGAAGGGGTTCGACGTCCTGCTGCGGGCCGCCCCGCAGGTGCTGGCCAAGCGGCCCGAGGCCGTCTTCCTGTTCGCCGGCGAGCGGGCGGTGGCCTACGAGCGGTTCAGTCAACGCTGCGCCCCGCTCGTCGAGGCGCTCGGCCCCGCGTTCGTCGACCTCGGCCTGCAGCGCGACCGCCAGCGGTTGGCCGCCTTCTACGCCGCCGCCGACGTGTTCGTGCTGCCGTCCCGCACCGACAGCTTCGCGGCCGTGCAGATCGAGGCGCTGCTGTGCGGGACGCCCCTGGTCGCCACCGACATCCCGGGGGCCCGCTCGGTGGTCCGGTCGACCGGCGCCGGCGTCCTCGTGCCGCCGGAGGACCCGACCGCCCTCGCCGACGCGATCGTCAGCGTCCTCGACGACCCCGCCCAGTTCGCCGACGAGGTCGCCGCCGTCCCCGCCCTCTACGACCCCTCGTCGGCCGTCGCCCGGTACCGCCGGCTGCTCGACGACGTGGTCGCCCGACCGGCGACCCCGGCCAGGACGACAGCGCCCACCACGCCCACATCCACAGTCGACCGGCTGCTGGACCATGAGCTCGACATGGCCTACCGGCGCCGGGTCCGCTGGGCCGTGGAACGGCTCGCCCTCGCCCCCGGCGAACGGCTGCTCGACGCCGGCACCGGGCTCGGCAACGTCCTCTACGTCGCCGAGCGGGCGGAGCCGGGCGCCCTGGCCGTGGGCGTCGACCGGTCGGTCGAGCGGCTGGGCCGGGCCGTGGCCACCGGCGTCGAATCGCCGCTCGCCCGGGCCGACCTGCGCGACCTGCCGCTGCGGACCGGGGCCTTCGACGCCGTGCTGTGCTCCGAGGTCCTGGAGCACCTGGACGACGACCTCGGGGCGCTGCGCGAGCTGCACCGGGTGCTGCGGCCGGGCGGACGGCTGGTCGTCACCGTGCCCCACGCCGACTTCCCACTCGCCTGGGACCCGATCAACCGCCTGCTCGAACGCCTCGGCCGGCGTCCCATCACGTCGGGACCGATCGTCGGCATCTGGACCAACCACGTCCGCCTCTACCGGCCCGACCACCTGCGGGCCCGCCTCGTCGACGCCGGGTTCGTGGTCGACGAGGTGGAGGAGCAGACGCACCACGCCCTCCCGTTCACGCACCTCCTGCTCTACGGGGTGGGCCGGGTGCTGGTGGAGCGGGGGGTGCTGTCGGGCGGGGCCGGCGGCCGCTCGGTGGGCGGCCGGGCCGTCGGGCTGGTGCGGACGATCCTGGCCCGGGTCGACCGGCGCAACGAGCACCTCCCGCCCGACACGAGGACGTTCGTCAGCCTCGTCGCCGCCGTGCACGTGCCCCACCGGTAGCGAGGTCCGGGGGTGACGGAGCCGTCGCGGCGGGCCACCGCGGTTCTGCTGGCGCTGCTGGTCGTGCTGGCCGGGGCGCTGCGCCTCGTCAACCTCGACTGGGACCGGGGCGCCCACCTGCACCCCGACGAGCGCTACCTCGCCCTGGTCAGCGCCGAGGTGTCGGCACCGGACGGGCCGGGCGAGTACTTCGACAGCCGCCGGTCGCCGCTCAACCCCGCCAACCACGACGAGACCTACGTCTACGGCACCGCTCCCCTGTTCCTCACCAAGGGCGTGGCGACGTGGCTCCACCGGGGGGCCGCCGAGGGGGACCAGCCGGCCCACGCCGTGGTCGGGGCGATCGACCGGCTCGGGGTCGACCTGCTCGACGACGACGGCGAGCCGCGCTTCGACGGCGGCTACGGCGACGTCCTGGTCGGCCGGCTCCTGTCGGTCCTCCTCGACATGCTCACCCTGCTCGTCGTGTTCGAGCTGGGCCGGCTGTTGGGCGGCCGACGGGCGGGGCTGGCGGCCGCCCTGGTGTGGGCCACCTGCGTGCTGGCGATCCAGCACTCCCGGTTCTTCGTCGTCGAGCCGATGCTGGTGCTCGCCACGGCCCTCGCCCTGGTCGCCGCCCTGCACGTCGCCCGCGGGGCCAGCCGCCGCGTGCTCGCCCTCGCCGGCGCGGCCGTCGGTCTGGCCGGGGCCGCCAAGGTCAGCGGCCTGGCGGTCGGCGCCGTCGTGGTGGCCGCCGCCGTCGCCCACCGCGCCCCCTCGCTCGCCGCCGCCTGGCGGGAACGGGGAGACGGCTGGGTGGGCCGTGTGGGGCGAGCGCTCCGGCCGGTGGTGGTCGACGGCCTGATCGTCGCCGGCGTCGCGGGTGGGGTGTTCCGGGTTCTCCAGCCGTACGCGTTCGACGGGCTGATGGGGTTGGACGGGCGGTGGGTCGACGGGTTGGACGAGCTGGCGCGGATGCAGGACGGCGGCGACGTGCCGCCGAACGTGCAGTGGGCCGCCCGGGTGCCGGTGCTGGAGCCGCTGGGGCACCTCGTGCGGTTCGGGTTCGGCGTCCCCGCCACCGTCCTCGCCCTCGTCGGGGCGGTGGCCCTCTGGCGGCGGCGCCGGGACACGCCGGCGCTGTGGCTGGTGCTCGGGTGGATCGGCCTCGGCGCTGCGCTGGTGCTACCCCGGTTCGTCCCCGCCATGCGGTACCTCCTCCCCGTGTACCCGGCGCTGGCGGCGCTGGCCGGGGTCGGGGCGGCACGGCTCCTCACGGCCTCCGGCCGCGCCGCCCGGGTCGTGGGAAGTGCGCTCCTCGCCGCCGCCGTCGTGTGGGCGCTGGCGTTCGTCAATGGCGTCGAGACGCAGGAGCACCCCCGGCTGGCGGCGTCGGAGTGGCTGGTGGCGCACGCACCCGACGGGTCGACGCTGTCGGTGCAGGAGTGGGACGACGGGCTGCCGGTGCCCTCGCCCGAGGCGGCCGCCAAGGACTTCCGCAGCGAGTCGCTCCACCCCTTCGGCATCGAGACCCCCGACGACGTGCGGGCGCTGGCGGCGTCGCTGGACCGCATCGACTACGTGGTCGAGGCGAGCGAGCGGGTCACCGGCACCGTCGGGCGCATCCCCGGCCGCTACGCCCCGGTCCTCCGCTACTACCAGGGCCTCGACGACGGCAGCCTCGGCTTCGAGCCGGTTGCCACCTTCGAGACCCGGCCGTCGCTGCTCGGCGTGCGCCTGGACGACACCGGCTCCGAGGAGGCCTTCCGGGTCTACGACCACCCGACCGTGCGGATCTGGCGGAAGACGCCGGAGTTCTCGCCGGAGCGGGCCCTGACCGTGCTGCAGCCGGACCGGGCGACGGCGGCCGTGCACGTCCCCCTCGGCGACGCCTCCGCCAACGGCCTCCAGCTGCGTCACGACGGCGCCGACGGTCCCACGTTCGACGACGCCTTCCCTGGCGGCCCGCCGGCGCCCTGGCTGTGGTGGTTCCTGTGGTGGGAGGTGACGGCCCTGGCGGCGCTGCCGTGGGTGACCCGGCTGTTCCGGGCCGTGCCCGACCGGGGCCTGGGCCTGGCCAAGCTGCTGGGGCCGATGGCCGTGATCGTGCCGCTGTGGGCGGCGGTGGCGTGGGGCGTCGTGGGGTTCTCCCGCACGACCGCCGCGGCGGCGACCGTCGCTGCCCTGGCCGCCGGCCTCGCCGTGCCCCGGTGGCGGCACGACGCCGTGGCCCTCGTCCGCGACCAGCGCCGGGCGCTGCTGACCGTGGAGCTGCTCACCGTCGGGGTGTTCGCCGCCGTGCTGCTGCTGCGGGCCGCCAACCCGGACCTCTGGTTCCACCCGACCGGCGGCGAGAAGCCGTTCGACACGGCGTTCTTCACGTCGGTCGCCCGGTCGTCGACGCTGCCGCCGGCCGACCCGTGGTTCTCCGGCGGCACGATGAACTACTACTACGGCGGCTGGTTCGGCCTGGCCGTGCCCACGAGGGTCCTCGGGCTGCGACCCGAGGTGGCGCTCAACCTGGCCGTCGCCACGGCGGCGTCGCTGGTCGCGGCCACCAGCTGGTCGCTCGGGGCGGGTCTGGCACGAGCTGCCGCCGGGCGGGTTCGGAACGGCGTGGGCCTGCTGGCGGCCGGGGCGGTGCTGGTGGCGGGGAACCTCGACACCGTCCGGCAGCAGGTGGAGCGGGCGGGGCACGCCCTGTCCGGCGACCCGGCGGGCCAGTTCGACTGGTGGGGCACCAGCCGCCTTCACTCCGGCACCACCGACATCAACGAGTTCCCCGCCTGGACCGTCCTCTTCGGCGACCCCCACCCCCACCTGCTCGCCCTTCCCGCCCTGCTCACGACGGTGGCGGTGCTGTGCGCCTACGTGGCGACCCGCCGCTCGGCCGAGGGCCCGGCGCTGGGGCTGGCGGTGCTGGCCGGGATCGGGCTGGCGTGGACCCGGGTCGGCCACACGTGGGACCTGCCGACCCTGGCGGTGCTCACCACCGCGGCCGTGGTCGTCGGCTCCGCCCTCGACCGGACGCACGCCCGGCGGTGGCGGGTCGGGGCGGTGCACCTCGCGGTGGCGGCCGGGACCGCCGTCGTGCTGCCGTGGCCCTACACCCGGGCCACGCAGGTGTTCGACCGAGGGTTCACAGCATCCGTCACCCGCACGCCGCTCGGGTCGCTGCTGCTCCAACTCGGGGTACCGCTGGGGCTGGCGGCGGTGTTCGTCGTCTGGCGGGGAGCCGGGGCGGCCCGGGCCGGCGAGCTGCCTCACGTGCTGCGGCACCGGGTCGGGCTGGTCGGGGCCGTCGCCGCGACCGCCGGCGGGCTGCTGGTGGTGGCCGGGCTGTACGGGTGGGTCGTGGCGCTCGGCGCCGCGGTCGTGGCCGCCACCCTGGTCAGCGCCGTGGTCGACGTCCGGGCCGGGCGCGTGGGTCGGGGCCTGGCCGGCGGGCTGGTGGCGGCCGGCGCCGGGCTGGCGGTCGGGCCCGACGTGGTCACCATCGTCAACGACATCGACCGGCAGAACACCGTGTTCAAGTTCGGGTTCACCGCCTGGGCGCTGCTCGCCGTCGGGGCCGCCGTGCTCGCCACCGACCTGGTGCGGTCCACCCGGCATCGGCGGATCGCCCTCGGGGGCCTCGCCGTGGTGGCCGTGGCGGTACTGGCCTTCTGGCCGTCGGCGACCCCGGAGCGCCTCGACGCCCGCTTCGCCGACCGGCCCCTCACGCTCGACGGCCGGGCCTGGCTGCGACGGCAGGCGCCGCTGCCGGTCGAGGCCGCCGGGATGCCCCCCGTCGACGTCACCGCCGACGAACCGCTGGTGACGTGGTTGCGGGCGCACGGTCGGGGCGGCGAGACGATCGTCGAGGCGGTCGGCCCGTCGTACTCGTGGGCGACCCGGATGTCGGTGGCGACCGGACTGCCGACGATCGTGGGCTGGGAGTTCCACGAGACGCAGCAGCGCCGTGACTACGGCGAGTCGGTGGCGGAACGGTCGGCGGCGGTGACCGAGCTCTACACCGGCGCCGACCCCGAGGCGGCGCTGCGGGTGCTGGCCGCGTACCGACCCGACTACGTGGTGGTCGGCACGATCGAGCGGGCGGTGGGCGACCCCGAGGCGCTCGAGGGCCTCGACGACCTGCCGGAGCTCTCGGTCGCCTACCGCCACGCCGACGGGGTGATCTACCGCGTCGACCACGCCCGCATCGCCCGCCACCTCGCCCGCATCGACGCCCGCCACCTCGCCGCGCCGACCCCTGGGTGAGTGGTTCGTGGGGCTCCCGGTCACATTCGTCGTACGTGGGGGGTCACCTCGTTGAGACGTGACGACGGAAAGATGTGACCGATGGACGAGCACGAGTGGCTGGCCGAACGCTTCGAGGAGCACCGCACCCACCTCCGGGCGGTGGCCTACCGCATGCTCGGCTCGCTCACCGAGGCCGACGACGCCGTCCAGGACACGTGGCTGCGCCTCAGCCGGGCCGGGACGGACGGCGTCGAGAACCTGGGCGGGTGGCTGACCACGATCGTCGCCCGCGTGTGCCTGAACGTGCTGCGGTCGCGCCAGACCCGCCGCGAGGCGCCCCTCGACGCGCTCCTGCCCGACCCCGTCGTCACCCCCGACCCGGGTGGCGGCGCCCTCCAGCCCGACGAGGAGGCGCTGCTCGCCGACTCGGTGGGCCTCGCCCTCCTCGTGGTGCTCGACACCCTGGCCCCGGCGGAGCGGCTCGCCTTCGTGCTCCACGACATGTTCCGGCTGCCCTTCGACGAGATCGCGCCCATGGTCGGCCGGTCCCCGGCGGCGGCCCGGCAGCTCGCCAGCCGGGCCCGGCGACGGGTCGGCGGCGCCGACGTGCCGACACCGGACCCCGACGTCGGCCGTCAGCGGCAGGTGGTCGACGCCTTCTTCCTGGCGGCCCGCGGCGGCGACTTCGACGCCCTCGTCGCCCTGCTCGACCCCGACGTGGTGCTGCGGGCCGACTTCGGTGCCCGGCGGCCCGAGTCGTCGCAGGAGCTCCACGGCGCGGCAGCTGTGGCCCGCCAGGCGATCACGTTCTCGAACCCGCATGCCGACCTGCGCCCGGCCCGGGTGAACGGCATGGCCGGCGTGGTGGTCATCGTGCGGGGGGAGCCGTTCGCGGTGATGGGCTTCACCGTGACCGGCGGCCGGATCGTCGGGATCGACGCCGTCGCCGATCCCGACCGGGTGCGGCGCATCGCCGCGGCCGTGCTCAGCCCGGACGACGGCGACCCGGGGGCGAGCCCGGACGAGGGCGGAGACGCCACGCCAGCGTGAGCGTCTGGCCGGTGGCGGTGGCGACGGCCCGGGCGAGGCGCAGGGGGCGGAGGGTGGACGCCCCGGCGGTGCGGGCCCGGTGGGCGACCGGCACCTCCTGGATCACGTGGCCCTGGCGAGCGGCGACGAGTGCCAGGGCGATCGACGGTGCGAACACGTCGTCGGGCAGCAGCGGCCGCGCCTCGGCCCACAGGTCGGCCCGGAACAGCTTGCAGGGGACGTTGGCGTCACGGACGGGTCGACCCGCCAGGAGCCCCACCAGCCGCCGCACCACGGCGCTCAGCACCAGGCGGTGCTGCGGGTCGTCGCGGTCGGTGCGCACGCCCAGCACCAGGTCGGCCCCGGCACGCTCCGACCACAGGCCCGCCAGCTCCTTGGCGGGGATCTGGTCGTCGGAGTCGAGGTGGCCGATCCACCGACCCCGGGCCCGGTCGAAGCCCACCAGCAGCGCCGGACCGTGCCCCCGGTTCACCTGGTGGACCACCTGCACCTCGGGCAGCTCGGCGGCCAGGACGTCGACCAGCGCACCCGTCCCGTCGGTCGACCCGTCGTCGACCACCACGACCTCGCAGCGCCCCGGCGCCAGCTCGTCGGCCACCACGACCACCTCGCGCACCACGGCCTCGATGGTCTCGGACTCGTCGTAGACCGGCACGACCACGGTGAGCTCGAGGTCCGGCGCGGTCATCCCACCAGCTCCTCGGGGGCGTCGGCGACGATCCGTCGGGCCACGTCCACACCCATCTTCACGGCGTGGTCCATGTTGCCGACCTCGTAGCGCCAGGTACCGAAGCGGCCCCGGGAGTAGATGCCCCGGGCGTCGAGCCAGGGCAGCACGACCGCCAGCGCGGCGTCACGGTCGCGGGTGGGCACCGGGTAGGCGTACGGCACCTCGTCGACGTGCACCGAGGCGACCCCGGGCGTCCCCGACACCACGCCGGTGGCCCGCAGCGCCGCCTCCACCCGCTCGCCCAGGTCCTCCGGAGGCAGGGGGCGCCACGGCGACGAGCTCACCTCGCACATCCACGAGCTGTAGCGCGCGGTGTCGCCGTCGGGCACGTTGGCCGGCGAGTACTTGGCGAAGTTGGTGGCCCGGTAGAAGGGCACGTCGGGGTCGGCGAAGTAGAGCCACGACCGGTCGTCGGTCACGGGAGCCTCGTACCCGATCCCCACCACGTGCACCGTGTTGTGCACCAGCGAGGCGGCCGCCGCCCGCACCTCGGCGGGGCAGTCGACCACGGCGGCGACGAGCCGGTCGAGCGGCATCGTCGACACCAGGCTCTCGTAGGCCCACCCACCGCCGTCGGTGGTGCGGACGACCCGCTCCTCGGCATCGACCGAGGCGACCGCGGTGCCGTAGCGGATGCCGCTGTCGAAGGGCTCGGCCGCCCGCCGCCAGATCTCCCCGGTCCCGCCCGCGGCCGGGAAGGCGAAGGTGTTGTTGGGGCCCCAGGCGACGTCGTCGGTGCGGCGCAGGACGGTGGCCAGGGCGTCACGCCAGTCGACGACGCTCACCCGCTCGGCGATCCAGGCGGCGCTCATCCGGTCGAGCGGGGTGGCCCACACCTTCTCGTTGTAGGGGGCCATGAAGTGGCGCTCGATGCCGGGGCCGAACGTGGCCCGGATCCAGGTGGCGAAGTCGGTGTCGGCGCCTCGATCCCTCGACGCGGTGACCAGGCCGACCAGGCACTCGTGGGCGACATCGGGGGGCAGCCGGTGCAGGTTGTTCTGGAAGGGGTACGGCACCCACGTCCCGGCGGCCAGCACCCACGACGACCGCTCGTGGTGGAGGACCTCGTCGCCCAGCACGTCGTCGAGCAGGCGGTCGAACTCGCCGTGGTGGCTGAAGACGACGTGGCCGCCCCGGTCCCAGGTGAAGCCCTGCGGGTCGGTGCGGGAGGCGGCGAGGCCACCCGGACCGTCGGCCGACTCGAGGACGACGACGTCGTCCCGCCCCAGCTGCGCCAGCTCACGGACGCAGCCGAGCCCGCACGGCCCGGCGCCGATCACGACGACGTCGGCGCGGGCGGCGGAGGCGGCGGTCAATCAGGCTTCGGCGCGACGCCGGCCGCGGTGGACGGTCAGGACGACCGCACCGCCGGAGACCACCAGGGCGAGGCCCAGGAGCACGAGGCCGCGGCTGTCGGTGCCGGTCTTCGGCAGCTCACCCCCGTCGCCGGGGACGGTGGTGGTCGGAGCCGTGGGCGTCGGGCAGGGGTCGATCGGCGCCGTGGTGGTGGGCGCCTCCTGCTCGACGCTGCGGGCGCTGAACAGCCCGTCGGGGCCCGGCGTGGCCGTGGCCGTGGGCGTCGGACTGACCGTGGGGGTTGCCGTGGCCGTGGGCGTCGGACTGACCGTGGGGGTCGCCGTGGCGGTCGGCGTCGGACTGACCGTGGGAGTTGCCGTGGCCGTGGGCGTCGGACTGACCGTGGGGGTCGCCGTGG
>DATHJB010000193.1 GCA_035316325.1 Acidimicrobiales bacterium | reverse complement strand
GCTTCCTCAGCCTCGGTCGGGTCCCCGGTGGTGTTGTCGGGCTGTCGCCATCGTTGCGGTGTCGAGCGACCGTTTCGGTTCGTCAGCGCCGCTGCGTGTGTCGGCCGGGCGGTAGGTGCGGCGCCGGTCGACCGTTTCGGTTCGTCGGCGCCGCAACGACCGTGCGGCACCGACGTCAGGCGTTCCTGGCCGCGGCCTCGCACACTGCGATAATGACCCCTAGCCCTCGATGGTGACGAGGCCGTCGTCGTCGACCTCTTCTTCCTTCTTGGCCGGCGTGGGCAGCTTCACGTCGTCGACGGTGACGTTCACCTCGACCACCTTCAGGCCCAGCATGCGGCTGGTCTGGCTCGCCACGTTGTTCTTGACGTTGCGGGCCACCTCCATCACCACGTGGCCGTACTCGATCATGATCGTGACGTCGATGGACACCTCGCGGCCGTTGATCTTGGCCTTGATGCCCTGATCGCCCCGCTTGTTGCCGATGCCGATCCTGTCCCGGACGCTCTCCAGCGCCCGCTCGATGTCGCCACCGAGGTCGGCGACGCCCTCGACCTCCATGCAGGCGAGACCGGCCACCTTCTCGACCACCTCGTCGGCGACCTCGATGCGGCCCTTCACCTCGGGCGCCGTGGTGGTCGGAGCCTGGGCGTGGGCCGGAGCCGCCGTCGCCGGGGTCGCCGGTGTGGCGCTCGGCGTCGCCGGGGTCTCCGGCGTCGTGGTCTGCGTCGAGGTCGTGCCAGTGTCCGACTGGCTCGGGGCACCCGTCTGCTGGTTCGACGCGGGCGGCCGGCCCGATCCCATCCCGAAGTCGTCAGCCCGAGGCGCGAAGGGCTTGGGGCCGTTCGCGACCGTCATGTTCTCGGGCGTGAAGTCCGTCATTTTGCTCTCCCCATCCTGTTTCCCAACCCCGCCATCCTGGCCCAGCTGTCAACCGATCGGGGGTCGGGGTCAGGAGGGCAGTTGGCGGAGCGCGTCGTCGATCCCGCGGTGGAACGTCGGGTAGGCGTAGATCATCCGCCGGAGCACGTCGACCGGCACCCGGGCGTGCACCGCCAGCGCCAGGAGGCCCAGCACCTCGCCGCCGCTCGGCCCGACGGTGGTGGCCCCGACCAGCACGCCCCGGTCGGCGTCGGCCACCACCTTGATGAACCCGTCGTTGCCGGCCTTGTGGATCCAGCCCCGCGCCACCTCGGGCAGCGGCACCAGGCCGGTCCGCACGTCGATGCCCTGCTCCCGGGCCTGCGACTCGGTCAGGCCGACGGCACCGACCTCGGGATCGGTGAACGTGACCCGGGGTAGGGCGTGGTACTCGGCGGGGGCGTGGCCGTGGCCCAGGATGTCGGCGGCGGCGATGCGGGCCTGGTACATGGCCACGTGGGTGAAGGCGCCCCGGCCGGTGACGTCGCCCACCGCCCAGACCTCGTCGGCGCCGGTGACCCGCAGGTTCTCGTCGACCTCCAGGGCCCGGGCGCCCTCGTCGAGACCCAGCGCCCCGACACCGATCGCCGCCAGGTCGGAGCGGCGGCCGGTGGCCACCAGCAGCTTCTCGGCCTCGACGGTGCGGCCGTCGGCCAGTTCCAACGCCACCGACGTCGTGCTGCCCTGCACCGACGTGGCCTTCACCGACGTGTGGACGGCGATGCCCTCCCGGTCGAACACCTCGGCCAGGAGGTCGCCGGCCTCGGGCTCCTCGTGGTCGACCAGCCGCTCCGCCGACTCGACCACCGTGACCGCCACGCCGAAGCGGGCGTACACCTGGGCCAGCTCCACCCCGATCGCCCCGCCGCCCAGCACCACCAGCGACGCCGGCGGCTCCGCCGCCTCGATGGCCTGCCGGTTCGTCCAGTAGGGCACCTGCTTGAGGCCGGGGACGGGCGGCACCACCGGCCGCGTCCCGGTCGCCACGACGAGGGCGTGCCGGGCCTCGATCACCTGCTCCTCGCCGTCGCCCTCGGGCCGGACCGACTCCTCCCGGCCGTCGCTGCTGCCGGGACCCCGGCGGAGCTCGACCGGTCGCACCGCCACCCGGCCGGGGCCGACGATGCGGCCCTGGCCGCGGACGAACCGGCCGCCCTTGCCCTCGAAGCGCTCGACCGCCGCGGTGTCGTCCCAGTCGTCGGTGGCGTCGTCGCGGATGCGCTGGGCCACGAGCGTCCAGTCGGGCTTCACCGTGACGTCGCCCGCCAGGCCCGCCACCCGCCACGCCTCGGCCAGCGCGTCGGCGGCCCGCACCATCATCTTCGACGGCACGCAGCCCCAGTACGGGCACTCGCCGCCGACGAGCTCCCGGTCGATGCCGACGACGTCGAGCCCTGCCTCGGCCAGCTCGCCGGCCAGGGCCTCGCCGCCCGGTCCCATGCCGACGACGACGACGTCGGCGCTCTCGGTGGTCATCGCCGTCAGATACCCGACTCCGTGGGAGTTGAGTCGAGGGGTGGCAGCATGGGCGGCGTGCTGCGCCGGAGTAGGTCACGGTCCCAGCGGCTTCCGGCCGACTGGGAGGAGCGCTCGGCTCGGGCCGTGGCCCACTGGCACGTGCTGGATCCCGGCGAGCGGGCCCGGCTCGGCGAGCTGATGGAGTACCTGCTGGCCCGCAAGCGCTGGGAGGCGGCGCGGGGCTTCGCGCTGACCGACGAGATCCTGGTGGTGGTCGCCGCCCAGGCCGCGCTGCTGATCCTGGGGCTCGACGTCGACTCCTACCGGGACGTGCGGTCGATCATCGTCCACCCGACGACGATGACCCAGCGGGGCCCTCGGCCGGGCCCGGCCCGTGGCGTGATGACCGACGCCCCGATGCCGATCCTCGGCCAGGCCAGCGACCGGCGGGGGCCGGTGATGATCGCCTGGGACGCCGCCCGGGCCGACGCCCGCCACCCCGACCGGGGCCACAACGTGGTCGTCCACGAGTTCGCCCACAAGCTCGACATGCTCGACAACATGATCGACGGCACGCCCCCGCTGCCCACGGCCGCGGCCCGGCAGCGGTGGATCGCCGTGTGCACCGCCGAGTACCGGCTCCTGCGGGCGGGTCGGGGCGGGCACCTGCTGTGGTCGTACGCGGGGGTCAACCCGGGCGAGTTCTTCGCCGTCGCCACCGAGGTCTTCTTCGCCCGCCCCGTCGAGCTCGAAGCCGAGAAGCCGGCCCTCTACGAGGTCCTCCGCGACTTCTACCACCAGGACCCCGCCGCCCGTCTCCGGCGGGCCCTGGCGTCGTGACACCCGCCCGCCCTCACCGAAACTTCGACAGGAGTGGTCGCTATAGGACCACCACGGTCGAAGTTTCGGGGTGAGTCGGTCCTACGGGCGGGCTGGTGACCGTCGGCCCCGGTACTGTCTCTGCGTGACTGCCGCCCTACGTTGTGCGCGAGCGGCGATGGCGGCGGCGATCGTCGTGGCGACGGTGGCGCAGTACGACCACAGCTCGGACCGCCCGACGTTCAGCGCCGCCAACTTCTTCAGCTACTTCACGGTGATCAGCAACGTGCTGCTGGTCGTGGTGCTGGTCGGGCTGGTGGCCCGGCCGCTGCTGCGTGACGCCGACGGCTTCGGCGCCATCCGGGGCACGGCGACCCTGGGGATCGTCGCCACCGGGCTGGTGTACGCCGTGCTGCTGGCCCCGGCGTCCGCCGACGTCGACGTGACGCTCCGCTGGGTCGACCTGGTCCTCCACACGGTGGCCCCGATCTTCGGGCTCGTCGACTGGCTCGTCGACCCGCCCCGCCGGCGTCCGACGACGGCTGCCGCGGCGAGCTGGCTCCTGCTGTCCTTCGTGTGGCTGCCCTACACGATGGTCCGCGGCCCGATCGTCGACTGGTACCCGTACCCCTTCCTCGACCCCGACGAGGAGTCCGTCGCCTCGATCGTCGTCACCAGCCTCGGGATCGCCGTGGTGTTCGTCCTCATCGCCGCTGCCCTCCGCTGGTGGTCGGGCCGCCGCGCCGCCATCGCCTGACGACGTGCCTTAGGGTCTCCGCCGTGCTGGCAGCGCGGACCGAGCCTGGTCGGGCGACGTTTCGACGTCGTGGTCGACCTCTCCGGGGTACCCCCGGGGGCGAGACGATGGTCCAGCAACGACACAGCGCATGCGCCCAAGTGCACTCCGCTGCACAACCGCGCACGCACGAGAGGGCTGGTCGGTCCGCGCTGCCGCGCACCCTTCCGTCCGCCGGGCGCTGAGGCGACGTGGCGAGGCTGCCGGCTCGGGCCGCCGCGGCGACGGCCCTGGCGGGGGCGTTCCTCGCCGGGGAGTGGCATCCCGACGCGATGGCGCGCCGGGGCAAGCGGGCCCTGGGCGACCGCCGCCGCTGGTTGGCCGACCTCGCCCGGGTCGTCTTCCACGCCTACCGGGAGCGGCCCGCCGACCGGCCCCGCGAGCTGGCCCGGTTCGTCGACGCCTGCGACCTGTTCGACACGGCCAGCCGCGACCCCGACCGCCCGCTGCAGGTGCGGGTGTGGATGGCGGCGCCGACCGAGATGGCCCCGCCGCCGTGGCCGCCGCGCCGGTTCCCGTGGCCGGTGCTCCACGGCGTGCCCGACCTGGCGGCGTGGCTCGGCGTCACCGATGCGCACCTCGAGTGGTTCGCCGACCGGCGGTCCTTCGAGCGCACCGCCAGCGACGAGCGGCTGCGGCACTACCGGCGGCGCTGGGTCGCCAAGGCCGACGGGTCGAGCCGCCTGATCGAGGCCCCCAAGCACGAGCTGAAGGACCTGCAGCGCCAGGTGCTGCACGGGATCCTCGATCGGGCGCCCAAGGACTGGGCTCAGGCGTCTGGATCGGTTGGATCGGGGCGATCGCTTCATGATTTCGCGGAGTTGCACGTCGGCAAGCAGGTGGTGATCCGCTGCGACCTGGAGGCGTTCTTCGCGTCGACCACGGTCGGCCGGGTCTACGGGGTCTTCCGCTGGCTCGGCTACCCCGAACCCGTCGCCCACCACCTGGCCGCGCTGTGCACCACGGTCACGCCGCGCGCCGTGTTGCGGAGTGCTCCACGGTCGGCGTCGGAGCGCCACCGCCGGGCGCTCACGCGGCTCGCCGGCCCCCACCTGCCCCAGGGTGCGCCCACGTCGTCGTCGCTGGCAGGCCTCTGCATGTTCCGCCTCGACCGGCGCCTCTACCAGCTCGCCCGCGGCTTCGAAGGGCGCTACTCCCGCTACGTCGACGACCTGATCTTCTCCGGTGACGCCGACCTGTTGCGGGGCAGCCGGCGCTTCGTGCGCCTCGTCGAGTCGATCGTGCGCGACGAGGGCTACCGCCTCCACGCCGGCAAGACGCGCATCCGGACGGCCGCCCAGCGCCAGACGGTGACCGGTCTCGTCGTGAACGCCGGCCTCAACGTGCCGCGTCGTGAGTACGACCAGTTGCGGGCCGTCCTCCACGACGCCGCCCGCTCCGGCCCCGAGGCCGCCAACCGCGCCGGGCACCACGACTTCCGGGCCCACCTACAGGGCCGCATCACCTGGGTCGCGGCCGGCAACCCGACCCGCGCCGCCAAGCTGCACGCCGCCTTCGCCGCGATCCCCTGGCCCGATCACCCGACCGGGAGTCGCGGGTCAGAGGGCGGTGATCGACTCGGCGAGGACGCCGACCGCGGCCTTTAGCTGCGTGTCGGAGAGGTAGGGGGCGGGGCCGAGGCGGAGGTAGCGGCCTCGGCAGTCGACGGCGACGCCGCGGTGGCGCAGCTCGGCGTCGAGGCGGTCGGCGTGGGGTGACTCCAGAGCGAGGAACCCGCCGAAGCCGGTCGGCGGCGTGTGCCGGTCGCGGGTGACGAGGGTGTCGGGGACCTGGAGGGCGTCGAAGCCCTCGGCCAGCACGGCCACCTGGTGGAGGTACGACTCCCGGAGCAGCGCCGGCGTCAGGCCCTGCTCGGCGAAGAACCGGAACACCCGGGCCGCCCGGTAGTTGCTGGTCGGGTCGTAGGTGGCTCCGGCGAAGCGCTCCGCCCCGGGCGCGTACCCCACCGGCCCACCCTGCGGCTGCGCCTGGGAGCGGGCACCGAACTCGGCGAACCACCCGGTGAGGATCGGGCGCACCTCGGCCGCGTGGTCGGGGAGGCGGAGGCAGCAGTTCCCCTCGCCGAGCTGGAGGTACTTGTAGCCTCCGCCGACCACCCAGGCCGACGACAGCCCCAGCTCGTGGATCGGGAAGGGCACGCAGCCGAGCGCGTGGTAGGCGTCGACCAGCAGCTCGACCCCCAGGCCGGCGCAGGTCGCCGCCAGCTCGCCGAGGCCCGGCACGATGCGGGACGTCTCGAACAGCACGGCCGAGACCAGCACCGCGAGGGTCTGCTCGTCGGCGGCGGCCTCGGCGGCCAGGCGCTCGGCCAGCGTGTCGACCGGCTCGGCGTCGACCCACACCACCTCCACGCCCTCCTCGGCCAGCCGCAGGAGCTGGCGGCGCAGCGAGTGGAACTCGCCTCCCGTCGTGACGACCCGGGGCCGGCGGTGGCGGAGGTCGAGGGCGGACAGGAACCGGACCACCAGCTCGTGGGTGCTGGCGGCGAGCGCGATCTCGCCGTCGGGGTCGCCGAGGAGCCGCCGGTACCCGTCCCGCACCTCCTCGGCCTTGGTCATCGCCCGGTCCCACTTGTCGTCCCGGGCGGCCGCGGCGTCGTCGAACGCCTCGATCTGGCCCTCGAGCGCGACGTCGGGCCAGGCCTGGTGGGAGTGCCCGGTGAGCACCAGCCGGTCGTCGACCCCGAAGCGGCGGTAGTGCGGGGCCAGGGCGTTGGGCGTGGCCCGGAGGTCGGCGGTGGTGAGGGGAGTCGAGGTGGGGGTCGGGTACGGCGCCGGTGTCGGCATCACAGCTTGCTCCTGACGTCCCACAGCTCGGGGAAGACCGGTCGGGACAACGTCGTGCGCAGGTAGGCCACGCCGGGCGACCCACCGGTGCCCGGCCGGCTGCCGATCGTGCGCTCGACCATCTTCACGTGCCGGTAGCGCCACTCCTGCACGCCCTCGTCGACGTCGACGAGCCGCTCGGCCACCTGGGCGGGTTCGCCGTCGTCCTGGTAGACGCGGAGCAGCACCTGCTGGATGTCGCCCGACGGCACGTCGTAGCCCTGGGTGGCCAGGTAGCGCAGGAACGAGTCGAACAGCGAGGGACGGCGCATGGCGGTGGCGATCCGCTCACGGGCCGCGCTGCCGGCCGGGTAGTGCTCGACCACCTGGGGGTCGCGGCGCCCGAGCACGGCCTCGAGCTCCCGGAACTGCGCCGACTGGAAGCCGCTCGACGCCTCCAGGCGGCTCCGGAACCCGAGGAACTGGCGCGGGGTCATGGTCTCGAGCACGTCGATCTGCGCCACGGCGACCTTGAGGATCGTGAGCACCCGTTTCAGCGTGTGCAGCGCGTGCGGTGTGTCACCGGCGTCGAGCCGCCCCTGGAGGTGACCGATCTCGTGCAGGAGCTGCTTGAACCACAGCTCGTACACCTGGTGGATCACGATGAAGAGCATCTCGTCGTGCTCGTCCGACAGCGGCCGCTGCGCCCCGAGCACCTCGTCGAGCGCGAGGTACGAGCTGTAGTTGACCGCCGCTGTCGTGTCTGTCGTCTCGCCGTTCGTCTCGTCCATCAGACCGTCTTCACGCCGTCGACGATCATGCCGAGCGCGAGCGCGGCGGTGGGCAGGCCGGTGAAGCGGACGCCGATCGACCAGAGCGCCGGCCGTCCCCGGTGGAGCAGGGTCGCGACGCCGGAGAGGCCCAGGGCCACGACGGCGCCGACCGCTACGGCGCCGACACCCTCGTCGGCGCCCAAGGCGATGCTGGCCATGACCAGCTGCGGCGAGACCAGCACCGGGATCAGCAGGGGCACCACCAGCCCGGACCAGGGGCCCGGGTCGCCGTCGTCAGCGTCGTCGCGGCTGAGCAGCGCGTCCTCCGGCGGGAGGCGCCGCGGCCCGAGCGCCACCCACTTGGCGGCGACCGTCAGCAGCACGGCACCGGCCGCGACGCGGAACGTCGGCGCGGTCACCGACAGCACGTCGAGGAGCGCCTCGCTCGCCGCCGCGAGCACGACCGCCAGCAGGGCCGTCGCGGCCAGGCCCGCCGCCAGCACCCGGCGGTCCACGCGGCCGCGGAGCTCGGCGGCGACCGCGATCGGGTTCGCCGCCACCAGCAGGATCAGCAGCGCCGTGCTCATGTGCCCGCCCGTTCGAGCAGCCCGACCGAGGCCAGCAGGCCCGTGAGCGCGTGCTGCTGGTCGTCCATGCGGGTGATGTCGTCGCGGAACCAGGCGCCCCGGACCTCTTCGGGACCGTCGGTCACCTGGCGGTCAGCGAGGATCCCGGCCCCACACTCCAGCCGGTCGGCGAGAGCGGGGCGCATGTCGGCCAGCCGGTCGTCGACCTCCGCGACCCGCCTGATCGACGCCAGCCCCTCCAACCAGACCCCGAGGCCGGCGGCCCGAGCCCGGGGGTCGACGGCGACGTGCGGCCGGCTGTCCTTCTGCGACTCGGAGCGGATCAGCATCCCGAAGCGCTCGCCCAACGCCCGGGCGTAGTCGGCCTGCACCTCGGTGAGGCCGGTCGGTGCCAGCTCGGCCAGCAGGTAGGCGGCCCACTGGTCGGGCCAGGGCGGGAAGTCGAGGCCCTCGGCTTCGTCCCGCTCGGTGGCCAGGTAGGTCGCGACACGCCGGGCCGGCTCGTCCCACCCCTCGCCGGGGAACAGGGTGTGCAGCCGGGCCAGCGCCCATGCCGCCTCACCGGTGGCGTAGCGGGAGGTCACGCCGGCGATTGGGGCGTCCGTGTCGAGGTCGAGCTCCTCCAGGCCCTGGCCCCTCGGGGTGATCTGGCCCGCGAGGAACCGCCCGAGCGCCCGCAGCTCGCGGTCGTAGCCCGGATCGTCCGTGGCGTCGCGCCGGGCCTCCAGCGCGGCGGCCATCAGTGCGCTGGCGCCGAGGCGGGCCGTCGGCGCGCCCCGCTCGACGAACGCCCGGCCGTCGCCGGCGGGAACGAGGCGGTCGAGCATGTGGTCCAGTCCTTCGTCGGCGGCCGCGAGGGTGGCGCGGCCGGCTGTCGGATCCTCGTCGGCCCGGGCGTCGGCGAGTTGGTAGAGCGACATGGTGACCCCGGCGTGCCGCACGATGTTGTACCCGGGGATGGGTGCCTGCTCGGCCCGGTCGTACTCGTAGAGGTAGCGGCCGTCGCGGAGCTGGCCCGCGGCGATCCACTCGCCGCCGGCGGCGGCGGAATCCACGGCGCGTGCGTCCGTGAGCGGCGGGCAGACCTCGGGCGCCAGCAGGCTGAGGCGCAGCGCTCCGAACCCGACCAGCCAGACCACGGCGGTCGACCCGACGATCCGGCGACGGCTCACGGCGTGCGCACCGCCGCGGCGACGGGGGTGCGGGGGGCGCGGAGGGCGCCGACCGCGACGACGGGAGCGGCGAACGGGAAGGTCAACGGCAGGCGGGTCAGCACGACGCCGACAGCCTCGCGCCCCGACAGCACCGAGCCGTCACGATCGACCACGGTGAACCCGGCGTCCCCGGGCCCGGGCTCGGGCTCGATGCGGAACCGGCCGAACCAGTCCAACGCTCGCACCACGACGGCGACGGGGGACCCGGCGGGCAGCCGGAGGACGCGGTCACGGGTCGACGGGGTGACCCAGATCGCCAGCGCCCCGATCGCGGCGAGGCTGAACACCTCGACGCTGGCGCTGACCTCGATCGACAGGTGGAACACGATCCCCAGCCACAGCGCGGCGAGCCGGGTGCGCGCCGACCACAGCCCGAGCCCCACGAACAGCTCGATGGCGATCGCGGCCGGGGCGACCAGCAGGTAGAGAGGCCGCCAGGTGAGGAAGTCGATGCCCCAGTCGGGCAGCGGCGTCGGCTCGAGGTGGTACTGGTAGCGCACGACCCGGTCCCAGAGGACGATCCCGCCCAGCCAATCCGGGTCGACCAGCTTGCTGATCCCCGACGCCAGGTAGACCAGCGACACCTGCGTACGGAGCAGGTAGAGCGGCCACAGGAGTGCCTGGTCGGGGAGTGCCGGTCGGCCCCGGAGCCGGCGCCACCAGGCGTCCACCGACAGGACCCGTCCCGTGGGCAGCAGCGCCAGACCGAAGAGCAGGATCGTCAGGAACGTGCGGTTGTGGCGGAAGTGGGTCTGGCTGACCAGGAGGTTCCCGGCGACCACCAGGAAGGTCACCGACGTCGTGAGCCGGGTGAGGATGCCGCAGGCCATGAGGACGGCGGACGCCACGCCGACCCACAGGAGCACGGCCCACACCTCGCCGGGCAGCTTGGGTATGCCCGACCAGTACGGCTCCCAGAAGTGGTCGTCGTAGTGGATCCCGTTCCGGGCGTCGCGCAGGAACGGCGCCAGGTGCACCACCGTCACCGCGCCGAGCACCATGCGGAGCACGGCGAGCGCCCGCACGCTGCCGGTCCGGTCGAACACGCTGGTCATGCGGGCCCGCGCTCGCGCTCTCGCTCCACGCTGCGCAGCGTGGTGTGCTGCGGCCCGCGGGTGTTCTCGTAGTAGGTGACGTCCGCTTCGAGGTACCGGGTCTGGTGGTCGGCGGGGGTGTGGGTGGCGACCCAGTCGAGCGCATCGTCGAGGAAGTCGACCGTCGCTCCGACGCCCATGTAGGCGTGGCGCAGCCGCTCGGGATGCCGGAGCGCGGCCATGTCCACCAGGGTGTCCCAGCTGTAGGCGCCGTCGCCCCAGCGCTCCTCGACCGGTATCCGCTCGTCGTCCCAGGTCACCCGCACGATCTCGGCGCTCCACGTGCTCGACTCGTTGAACGGCTGGAAGGCGAAGAACTTGTGGGGCTCGCGGTAGCCGTTGAGAGCGAAGCCCACCTGCACCACGACGACGGCCACGAAGCACGCCCGTGCCGCCCGCCCCCGCCAGCGTGGACGCACCCCCTCCGTCGCTCGTCGCTCCACGACCAGCGAGTATGCCCGCCGCCGGTCGCAGCGCCCAGAACCGGTCGCAGTCTCCTAGCATCGCCAGCGGGGAAGGCGATCTCGTGGGGGGATGTCATGAGGCGGATGCTGAGCTTGCTCGCCGGCTTTGTGCTGGCGAGCGTGTCGTTGTCGGGTTGCTGGCTGCAGGTGGGCTTCGATGCCGGCCACACGCGCCACAACACCTCGGAGGCGACCCTCACCGTCGCCAACGCCGGATCGCTGACCCAGGCGTGGTCGACGGATCTGCTCGCCAAGGCGGGTGAGCCGCTGGTCCGGGGCGACCACGTCTACGTCGTCACCGGCGGTCTCACCGGCACCAGCACCAGGACCGACGTTCGGGCGTTCGCCACCGTCGACGGGCAGGCGGCCTGGGCCCGGAGCTTCGGCGGCGCCGGCGAAGCGCTGTTCTGGGAGCCGTCGTTCGTGGGCGGCGAGCTGTGGACCGGCTACTTCATGGTCGGCTCCGCCGCCGGGCGACCGATCGGGACCTACGCCGCCCCGGTGCGCATGGACCCGGCGGACGGCTCGGTGATCTCGTCGACGACCGACGCCG
>DATHJB010000192.1 GCA_035316325.1 Acidimicrobiales bacterium | reverse complement strand
CCGTGGACCCGCCGCCGCTCAGCCGTCGGACCCCTGGCGAGTCACCGTTCGACGCACCCCCGGCCGGCCGTCGCTCCGGTCCCATCGACGACCTGCCGACCGAGCCGGTCCCGTCGCCGGCGGCGTTCGACCGCCCACTCGGTTCCCCCGAGGATCCCGGGCTGCCGCCACTCGGGGCCCTGTTCGACGACGACGACGCCGCCGACGACTTCTTCGACCTCGACGGCCCGCCGCGTCCGGCCGATCGCCGCTCGGCTGCCCTGTTCGACGGCACCCTCGGCCCCCTCGACCCGCCCGCCGAGCCGGGCTGGCCCCAGCCGGCACCGCCCCTGCCGACCCGCGGCGAGCGCCCCCCGGCCTCCGGTGACGACGCCACTCCCCCGCCGCCGCTACCCCGCCGCGACGAGCCCGGCCCCGCCGCCGACACCCCCGCCGACACCCCCGCCGCCACTGCCAGCGGCCTGCAGCGACGGGTGCGCGGTGCCCAGATGCCGGCCACCGAGCCCGTCAACCTCCGACGGGGGACCGGCAAGCGTCAGGGCCCGCCCAGCCGCGGCGACGACGCCTCCCGCCCGGCCAAGCGCCCGCCGAACGGGGAGCCTCCCGAGCCGAACGGCGACCACCGCGCCGCCGACCAGGTCTACGGCTTCCTGTCGAGCTTCAGCGCCGGCGTCCAGCGCGGCCTCGACGAAGCCAAGCGCCCCGAGTCCGACGACGAGGACGACGACCGCTAGGGAGCGTTACCCGAGCTTGGTGAGGGTGCGCCGCAGGTTGCGCATCGCCTGCTGGATCCGCTGCTCGTTCTCGATGAGCGCGAACCGCACGTAGCCCTCGCCCCCGGGGCCGAAGCCGATGCCCGGTGACGTCGCCACCTGCGCTTCCTTCACCAGCATCGACGCGAACTCGACCGACCCCAGATCGGCGTAGGGCTCGGGGATCGGCGCCCAGGCGAACATCGTGCCCCGCGGCCGCGGGACCTCCCAGCCGATGCGGTGCAGGCCGTCGATCAGGGCGTCGCGGCGGCCCTGGTAGACCTTGCCGACCTCCTCGGGGAAGTCGGGCTCCTCCCGGAGCGTGACCGTGGCGGCGATCTGGATCGGCTGGAACGTGCCGTAGTCGAGGTACGACTTGAGCTTGGCGAGCCCCTGCACCACCTCGCTGTTGCCCACCAGGTAGGCCACCCGCCAGCCGGCCATCGAGAACGACTTGGTCATGGAGTACAGCTCGACCGCGCACTCCTTGGCGCCCTCGGCCTGCAGGATCGACGGCGGCTTGTAGCCGTCGAAGCCGAGCTCGGCGTAGGCGTTGTCGTGCACCACGACCACGTCGTGCTCCCGGGCGAAGTCGACCACCTGCTGGAAGAACTCCAGGTCGACGCAGGCGGTGGTGGGGTTGTGCGGGAAGCTCAGCACGATCACCCGCGGCTTGGGCAGCGAGTACTCGTAGGCCTCGCGCATCCGCTCGATGAAGTTGCCGTCGGTCGACATCGGGATCTCGCGGGCGGCGGCCCCGGCGAGCAGCGGGCCCCAGATGTGGATCGGGTACGACGGCGACGGCACCAGCGCGGCGTCCCCCGGCCCCAGCAGCACCCACATCAGGTGGGAGAAGCCCTCCTTCGACCCGATGGTGGTGATGACCTCGCGCTCGGGGTCGAGGTCGACGTCGAAGCGGCGCTTGTAGAGCTGCGCCACGGCCTCCCGCAGCTTGGGGATGCCGCGGCTGGCCGAGTAGCGATGGTTGCGGGTGTTGTGGGCGGCTTCGCAGAGCTTCTCGACGGCCAGCTCGGGCGACGGGATGTCGGGGTTGCCGAACCCCAGGTCGATCACGTCGATGCCGGCTCGCCGGGCCTCGATCTTCAGACCGTCGATGATCGTGAAGACGTACGGGGGAAGACCCGTGATGCGGCGAAGCTCCATGGATCAACGGTAGCGCTACCCGTTCACCCGGTCTTCACCCGTTTGAGGCACGACTACAGGAGCGCGGCCCCGATGGCCCCCGCCCGCTCGCCCAGCTCAGCCGCCACGATCTCGACGTCGGTCCGCTCGTCGTAGGTCATCACCAGCTTGCGGTAGTGGTCGCGCACCGGCTGCAGGAGCGGGTCGCCGATCTCGATGAGCCCGCCGCCGATCACCACCACGCCCGGGTCGAGCAGTGTCACCAGGCTGCCGATCCCGGCCGCCACCCACCAGGCGAACGACCGCAGCAGGTCGAGCGCGTCCTGGTCACCCTCGGCCGCGGCCTGGGCCACGTGCTCGCCGCGCATGGCGGGGACGTCGCCCCCGGCCAGCGCCAGCGAGCGGTCGAGCCGGCCGGCCTCGGCGGCATCACGGGCCAGGCGACCCAGCCCACTGCCCGACGCCATGCGCTCCCAGCAGCCACGACGCCCGCACGGGCACAGCGGACCGTTGGGATCGATCATCATGTGGCCCGCCTCGCCGGCGAAGCCGTGGGTGCCCCGCTCCAGCTCGCCGCCGACGACGATGCCGGCGCCGATGCCGGTGCCCAGCGCGATGCACAGCGCGTCGGCGAAGCCCCGGGCGGCCCCGGCCTTGTGCTCGCCCCAGGCGGCGCAGGTGGCGTCGTTGTCGACCGCCACGGTCAGGCCCAGCCGCCGGCTCAGCTCGGTGCCGACGGCGACGTCCCGGAGGTTGGGCAGGTTGGGACCCACCCGGAGCACGCCGTCGCGGTTCACGAGGCCGGCGATCCCCACGCCCACCGAGGTGACCGGATGCTCCTGGGCCAGCTCCTTCACCACGCCGGCGATGGCGTCGAGCACCTGGGTGGAGCCGACCGGCGTGGGGACGCGGTGCTCGCCGAGCACGGTGGTCGGATCGTCGGGATCGACGGTGACCCCGAGGATCTTCGTGCCGCCGATGTCGACCCCGGCGACCACCCGCCCGGGTGCCATCAGTAGCGGAGGAACGCGCCGATGCGTCCCATCACGTCGAGGTCGGCGTTGTCGACGCAGATCTCGACGCGGCACGACTGGGCCATCGCCGCCTCGACCGTCTCCTCGACGATGTCGTCGACCTCCACCATCTCGGCGCCGCAGCGCTTGCACGTGCGGCCGACGGCGGCGTGGTTGTCGCAGCTGTTGCAGCGCCAGCCCGGCGCTGTGAAGCCGCGGGACACCACCAGCTGGTCGACGCGGCGGGTCGCCAGGGCGTCGAGCACCGCGGGGAGTCCCTGCACGGCCCGGCCGCCGGACGCCGTGGCGTCGCGCAGCCGGCCCACGAGCGCGGCCTCGCGGCTGCGCTCGATCTCGCACTCCACGTCGTGGGCCGCGGCGAGCACCTGGTCGTGGGCGGCGCCGACGGCCACGTCGGGGCGCTGCGGGGCCAGCCGGGCGGCGAGGTAGGGGTGCAGGTGGGCGGGCAGCTCGTGGACCAGGGGCTCCGGCGCCCCGACCACGAGGTGGGCGAACGGGTGCTGCTGGAAGACCTCGAAGGCGACCTTGGCGGCGCTGCGCAGGTGCTGCTGGACCCGGGCCTCGACGTGGTGGGGGTGGTCGCCACCCCGGTCGAGTTGGCCGCGGGGGCCCTCGTCGCGGGGCAGGGCGTCGAAGCGCTCGGAGTGCTCCACCAGCTCCCCCAGCGCGAACACGTACATCTGTGCCCGCTGGCGGTCGGCGAGCAGCACGCCGATCGGCTCGTGCTCCCGCAGCACGCTCTCGAGCTGGCCGACGGCGGGCACGTGGTTGATGACCACCTGGCTGTGCACCGGCACCGGTAGCTCGATCACCTCCCACAGATCGAGGTCGGCGCAGGCGAAGATCGCCACGCCCCGGGTGCGGGAGCGGTCGATGCCACCCCGGACGAAGCGCCCGATCCGCTGGAGGTCGTCATGCACCGACTGCTCACCGTTCGCCCGCACCTTGGCGTCTCTCAGCAGCAGGTCGACCTCGTGCTCGAGGTCGGGGTAACGAGCCAATCGCCGACCGTCCACGTCGAGGTAGCACGAGGTGATCGGTGTTCGCTCCCCTCTGATCGCTGCCAGCTCCCGGATCGCGGATTCGGTGATGACCGCCACGGCGCCTCCTGGGGATCGGTTGAGATCTGAGGAATGCCCGGATGGTAGGCCACCGAACCCGCACATCGCTCAGGTTCGACCACCCAGAGTGCAACAACCCCCAGCTCAGGTGACCGAAACCTGACCACCCCTCCCCCACCCCCGGCGCGACACGTCAGGCGCTGCGTCGGGTGGCCTGCGGCGGGGTCAGGTGACCGGGATCTGCTGGACCTCGGAGTCGCCGTCGGCGTCGTCGCCGTCGGCGGTGTCGGGTGGGGGTTGGCGGCGGGTGGGGACGACCGAGCGGACGAAACCCGTCACGGAGTCGGCGACGCCGGTCAGCGACGCGACCGTGTCGGGGTCGTCGACCAGGTCCTCGGCCACGTCGAGAGCCGCCCGGGCGGCGGCGATCAGCTCGCGGGCCGCTGCCTGCAGGTGCTCGATCCCCTGCCGCGCCCGCTCCTGCGCGGCGTCGATGTCTTCGTCTCGGCTCAACGGAAGCTCACCTCCAGATGTCCGCCTTCCAGGTGTGCCCCGGTCACCTCGCGGTGCGCCAGGGTGTCGGGCAGCGTGATGGCCCGGCGGTACGGTCCGACCCGGACGAGCAGCTCGTCGTGACGTCGACCCAGGTCCAGCTCTTCCTTGCCGGTGAAGGGCAGGTCGATCTCCAGGACGTAGCCGTCGCCCTCCGACCGGGCCCGCAGCGGCGCCCCGCTGTGCATGCGGGCGGTGGGGTCGTCGCCCTCGTAGAGCTCCTCGGCGACCAGGCGGAGGGCGTCGAGGCCGACCGGCTCGTCGGGCTGCCAACCCACGATCAGCACCGGCAGCGGCGCGAAGCCCTGCTCGATCGTGGCCAGGTGCTCCACGTGCAGGTCGCGCCAGCGGGCCATGAACGGGTCCTCGACGGTCTTCGGGATCACCCGGTTCGCGACCACCGCGTCGACGTGGTAGCCGAACAGCGACAGGTAGGTGTGGGTGCGGCGGGCCTCGGCGATCACGATGCGCTCGGGGTTGACGACCAGCCGCACGCTGCTGCGGGCACCGTCGGTCAGGATCTCGCGCACGCCGGCGAGCCGGTCGTAGAAGCGCTGGGTGGCAGCGAACACCCCGTCGTGGGCCACGGGCAGGCTGGTGACCCGCGACAGCACCGGGGCGACCACCCTGTTGACGCGGCGCCCGACCGGGAACAGGCGCTCCATGTAGCGGCTGAGCACGTCGGGCAGCGACAGCAGCCGGACGGTCTCGGCGGTCGGGGCGCAGTCGACCACGACGACGTCCCAGTCGTCCGAGGAGGCGTGCTGCTTGATGTCGGCGAGCGCGAACACCTCGTCGAGGCCGGGCACGACCGAGAGCTCCTCGGCCTCGAGGGCGCCGATGCCCGCCCAGCGGAACACCTCGCCGAGGTAGTGCTGGATCTCGGCCCAGGAGTCCTCCATGCGGTCCTGGGCGTCGAGCTGCTGGCCGTGGAGGTCGGCGGCGATCCGGACGGGCTCCGGCCCCAGCTCGACGTCGAGGGCGTCACCGAGCGAGTGGGCCGGGTCGGTGGACAGGACCATCGTGCGCAGGCCCAGGTCGGCGCAGGCCACGGCGGTCGCGGCGGCGGTGGTCGTCTTGCCGACGCCCCCCTTCCCCGTGAACAGCAGGACCCGCGCAGCCACAGAGGTTCAGTTCTCGAGGAAGTCGCGCAGCTCGCGGAGGGCGGTGTGGATGATGCGACCCTCGGCCCGCCGCTTCACGAACCCGGGCAACGGCACGACCAGGTCGACCGTCAGGTTGTAGACGACGCTGGTGCGTTCGGGATCGCCGTCGACCGGCAGGAGCTCGTAGGAGCCGTCGAGCTTCCGGGTGACGTCGCTCTCGGCGACCTTCCAGGCCAGGACCCGGGGAGCCTCGGTGTAGTCGTAGCGCAGCGTGTAGTTGGTGCTGCGACCCATCGCGGCGGCTCGGTAGGCGACCAGCAGCCCGCGCCCCTCGCTGTCGCGCTCGAGCACGGACACCGATTTCAGGTCGTGCGCCCAAACGGGGTAATCGGGGAAGTTCGTCAGCACGTCCCAGGTGCGGGCTGGCGATGCGCCGACGACCATCTGCTGCGTCGCCTGGTCAACCATCGGCCGCGACCCTAGTACCTCACTTCGCTGCGGCCTCTCACCCTCACGCCACCGTCACCTCGGGATCACCACCTCGCCAGGACCTTGCCGAGACGCTCGGCGAGCACGTCGTGCGAGAGGTCGGCGACGGCTCGCGCCCGGGCCGCCCGACCCATCCGCTGGCACAGCTCCGGGTCGTCGAGCAGGCGGACCAGCGCCGCCGCGACCGCCCGCGGCTCGTCCGGTTCGGCGACCACCAGGCCGGTCACGCCGTCCTCGACGGCCTCGGCCGCTCCCCCGCTGTCGCCGGCCACCTGCGGCACGCCGCAGGCCGCCGCCTCCAGGAAGACCATGCCGAAGCCCTCCTGCTCGAGGCCGGCCCAACGGTTGCGGCAGAGCATGGCGAAGACGTCGGCGGCGCCGTACAGCGCGGGAAGGTCGGCATCGGGCACCCGCCCGAGGAGCCGCACGGGAGCGCCCGTGCGGGCCACCAACCGTTCCAGCCGGCTGCGGTCGCGGCCGGACCCCCCGATCGCCACGGTCAGGTCGGTACGGTCGCCCCCCAGCTGCGACGCCGCCTCGACGAGGACGTCCATGCCCTTGCGGGGCACCAGCCGGCTCAGGCTGACCACCAGCCGGCCCTCCTCCGGGAGCCCGAACCGGGCTCGGGCCGCCCGCCGCTCGGCGTCGGACAGCGGCACGAACCGCTCGACGTCGACGCCCGGAGGCACCACCGTGACCGGCAGCGAGCGCCGCGCCGCCCGTTCGGCCTCGGCGGCCGGGTAGCCGCCGGCCGCCACCACCTCCCGGGCGCCTCGCAGCACCCGGGCCAACGCCTGCCGGCCGCCGGGCAGCCGCCCCGGCACGGTCACCTCGGCGCCATGGAGCACCACGCCGTAGGGGGTCTCCAGATGCGGCCCGATCAGCCCGACGGGCAGCGCTGGATCGAGCAGCACCAGACCGGCCCCCGTGCGACGGGCCAGCTCGTCGACCCGCCGGACCAGCGACGGCCTCGGGAGCAGGACCTTCTCGCGCACCCGCTCCACGGCGAACGGCTGCGCCGCGTCCCACTCGGCCGCGCCCTCGTAGGGCGTGGTGAGCACGGTGAAGGTCGAGGGGTCGAGCCGCCGCCACAGCTCCCACAGGTAGGTCTGGATGCCGCCCAGCTTCGGCGGGAAGTCGTTGGTGACCAGCAGGTGGGTCACGACCGCACCTCCACCGGAGCCGCCAGCTCCTCCCGCACGAACGGATCGTCGTCGTCGGGCATCACCAGGTCGGCCCGACCCATCCGCCGCGCCGCCCACACGGCATGCCCCCGGACGAGGGGATCGTCGTCGGCCAACGCCGTCCGCACGGCCTCCACGACCTCGGGCCGACCCGGATCGCCCACGTTGCCCAGCACCACCAGGGCGTTGCGCCGCAGGTACCGGGCCTGCCGCCGAGCGACGTACCAGCGCCCGTGCCGCGCCAGCAGCTCCTCGTCGGTGGTCCCCAACATGCCCAACAGATCGACCTCCGCCTCGACCTCCCCGCCGGCCTCGGGGAGTGAGTGGCGGGCGGTGCGGCGGTTGGGGGGACAGACCTCCTGGCAGTCGTCGCAGCCGTAGATGCGGTCGCCGAGGGCGGCCCGGTGCTCCCGGGGGAACGGGCCCTCCATCTGCAGCAGCCAGGCCAGGCAGCGGCGGGCGTCGACCACACCGGGCTCCACGATCGCTCCGGTGGGGCAGCCGTCGAGGCACCGGGTGCAGCTGCCGCAGCCGTCGGGCACCGGGTCGCTGCCCCCCGCCCCCGCCGGCACCAGCGGAGCGTCGGTGACGATCGAGCCGAGCACGAACCAGCTGCCCTGCCCGGGGAGCAGCAGGTTGGCGTTCTTGCCGTACCAGCCCAGGCCGGCCCGCCGTGCCGCCTCCCGGTCGACGAGGGCGTTGTCGTCGGCCAGCACCCGGGTGCGCCAGCCCTCGTCGCGCAGCCGTTGGGCCACGACCGTGAGCGCCGCGCGCAGCTCGCCGTAGTAGTCGGTCCAGGCGTAGCGGGCGACCGCACCCACCGCCCGGCCGTCGTCCGTCCCCGGCGCCGGAGGAGCCGTCCGGAGGTACGACCGGGCCCCCACCACCAGGGCTCGGGCGTCGGGCAGCGCCCGGGACGGGTCGCTGGAGCGGGCCGGCTGCCGGTAGGTGAACGCCATCCCGCCGTGGAGGCCCTGGGCTTTGCGCCGCTCCAGGTGGCGGCGGGTGGATGTGAACGGCTCGGCGACTGTGACCCCGACCGCGTCGAGGCCACTCGCCCGGCCCAGGTCGGCGAGCTCCGCCGCGTCGGGGACGCGACGAGCACGCACGGCGGTCGGCGGGGACATCACGTCATTCAACCAGTGCGCCGCACATGGCGCAGCTCAGGGACGAGGCCGGCACCCGACAGCAGCCGGAGGGCACGGGCCTCGGCCACGTCGATGACGATGGCATCGTCGGGTTCTCGTGAGCAGATGTAGCTGACGATGCAGTCGCCGCAGGCCTCGGTCTCTTGCAGCACACAGTCGTCACAGTCGATGCGGAGCATGTCAACGACCATAAGGAGGGGGTGTGACAGTTAAGGCGAGGGGGGTCCGCCACCAGGGTGGACCCCCCTCTTCTACGTCCTGACCAGGGATCGGCAACGCGCTCGGACGCGGCCGATCGGGGTCCGACGCGGCGGCTTGCCTCACGGCTGCCTCACGACCGTCCGCTATTTCCGCCCTGCTCAGGGGTCGGCTGGTCGATCGTTCGGCCCTTGTCGTAAGACCGGGCGATGTTGGCCACGCTGCCGGCGGAGTTGTCGCGTCGGAGGCTTATCGCTATCTCGGCGGTGCCGCAGCCAACAGCCGATAGGCCACCTCTTGGAACGCAAGGTTGGCCTCCGTCAGCCGGGCATCGGCCGCGGCGTGGCCAGCTTCGTCCTGTTGGACGGCGTTGACTATGCACGCCATCGCCGCCTGACCAACTTCGCCGGCCACCTCAGCCAGCTCGGGCGGGCCGAGAACGCCGAGGCGGTTCACTGCTGCTTGGATGGGTGTCAGCCCTTCGACAACGGCCCTTGCCCGTTCGTCGTCTGGCCGGTCCCGGGGTAGCAGGTGCTCCCAGAGCTTGCTGCGGTGGCCCACCGTGCTCGCAGAGTCCAGCAGGTCGGTCGACGCTGTGAAGCGTCGTTCGAGGAGCCAGTCGGCATGCTGCTGGGCCACGTGGGCGGCTGCCTGCCGTCGGGCGTGCCGGCCAGCCAGGTGCGCCGGGCTCAGGCCGGCCAGCACTCCCGTTGTCCCGACGATCACCGCCACCCACAGGGTGTCGTTCATGGCTCGGGTAGCGCGGCCGGGCCTGCCTGGCGCACGCCCTCAGCGTCGATGTACTTGTCGGTGTCGCTGAACCGTCCCCAACGGGCGAACTGGGCGAGCACCGGCCGGCCGATCGTGCGGAGTTCACCGGCGAGCTTGGCTCTGGCCACAGGCTTGTACCTGCTCAGTTGGCCTTGTGCCCGGAGATCGGGACGAAGGCCGACCAGTGCTCGATACGCGACATTCCGGTCAGCGGGTAGGACGTGCACGATGCACCGGTCAAGGATCGACGATCCGGACGCCGGAGTCGGCTGGGGCGGCTCGAAGTAGGAGCTGAGCCGCAGTTCGCGGTCGAACTCGGCCTCAGGGGAGTGAGGCGTCTTGTTGTCGAGCTGCTGGCACAGGTTGCGGACGACCTCGACCGCCTCCGCGGTCAACTCGGCCTCGCTGAGGTCGAAGCCTGCTCGCCGGACGATGATCCTCACGAAGACCCGCTCGTCCATGTGGGATGGAAGCCGAAACGCCGGCCCGACCTCCCAGCCGATGACGCGACCGCTCCACGTCATCGCTCGCCTCGCACCGTGATGACGACGTCCGCAGTCGAAGGTGACGTATCGCGCAGCACTATGCGCCTCCTGCTCGGCCAAGGCCCCGCCACCCAACATCTCAGCACTCGTTCACGCACAAACGGGGGATGGGCGCCAGACGCGGCCGCCCCAAGTCGCCTGCATGGCCCCTGTAGCGGCGCTCAGGCGAGCCCGCGACGCCGGAGCAGGACCTGAATCCTCGGGTCGTTCACCCTCCGCATCTTGCGGGTGTCGTACACGACACGGCCGCCCGTGAACCCCTTCCGCCTGTGCGGCTCGACCTGCCAGGTGCAGGTCGGCGCCTCGTCAGTATCGCCGGTGTACTCGCTGGCTAGGCAGATGGGGGCATACCCAGTGTGGTCACGGGTCACGGCCTCCTCGGTCTCGCCCCCGGCCCCACCATTCCCCCGGCGGTCGCCCGCTCGCCGATGGGTACCGTCCGGGGCATGGCCGCGCCTCCCACCGTCGACCGGTTGCGAACCTATGCGATGGAGCATGTCGCCTACGAGGTGGCGGCGCTGGTGGACCAGGTGCAGCGGCTGGCGGCCGTGCGTGATGACGTGCTGGCCAATGCGCTGCTCGAATCCAGCCTCACCCACATCCGTGTGCTGGACGATTTCTTTCGGTATGAGGCCGAGCGGCTGCCGCCGGCCTGCATGGACTGCGGCTACCAGTCGCCGAATCCGACGAACGACGACGTCACGGCACGCCACTACCTGGCGACCTGGGATGTCACGGACCCTGAGCACCGCGTGCTGACTAGCGGCCTACGCAAGCGGCTCAACGCGCAGCTGCCGCACCTCGCGCTTCGTCGCACAGGCAATGAGCCATGGAGCATCGGCCCCTTGGCGATCAGAACCTGCAAGATCGTGCTGGCGTTCGTGGGCCAGCTCAGAGCCGCCGACGCCGACCGGGCAGCGTGGTTCGACAAGGCCACTCTGCGGGCTGTGGAGTTAACACGACCGGGACCAGCGCTAACGGCAGTGAATACGCTAGTGGCGTCGACTACCTCGTTCTCGTCGGCCCCGACTGTCAGCAGGTTCCTGCCGCAGCCGCCGACTCGGTGAGGCAACGCAGCAAGGCGACCATCACCGGCAACAGCGCTGAGTCTGGCTAGGCATCCTGAATCCAACCCGCTCCCTCTGTGCACGACTCGCCTAGAGGGCAGTAGCGGCACCGCCAGCCCGGGTTGATGGCCGGGGGCCGACCCTCGGCTAGCTCAGCCATACGACGCACGCCGCCGGCCACCCGACGCGCCGCGGCCTCCAGCTTTCCTTCGTCAATCGTGTCGGCCACAGCATGCTGCGACTCTGCGTACCAGGTAACTACGCGGAGAGGTGCCACTCCGACTTGAAACAGTTCAAGCAAGGCTGCGTACCAGCGGTTGTATCGCTCCTCTTCCTCATATTCCCGCCCCGGTCGCACGTCGAAGAGAACAACGGATGACATTGGGACCCCACCTTGAGGCCTCGGCTGACCGAACTTGAACCCGACTTTGTAAGTCAGTATGAGACGCCCGCCGAATAGCTTGGATCGCAGGCTGCTGTGCGCGCGGACAGGCTTCGGATCAATATCGAGTGGCCAGCCCTCCTCGAAGGCATGGACAACATCTAGGACACCTGCTGCGACGTCAGCTCGGCCACCCGATGAGAGCCCCGCGATGAATCTGCCGAGCTTGTCATCTTGCTCACTCAACTCGTCGAGCACTTCATGGATTGCCTCAACGGGATTCCAGTCCCGCTCGACGGAAGGTCGTTGGTCGCGGAAGTACCACCGACGCAGCATCGTCCCCGCCAGACTGCCGCGGGCCTTCTGAGGCGTGTACTCAAACGGGACATCTTTCGTCTCGACGTAGTTCGCCTCGCATGCGAGGACATCCGCCAGGTCGATTCGATCGATAGTCAGAGGATGTCGCCGATCGCGTGCTTCGATCGCATCTAAGGCCTTCTCTCCAATTTCATCCAAGAGGAGACCCTTGAGCCGTGCCGACAAACTCATGTCGCTTGGACGTGGAGGAATGTCGAACCCGAGAGCAGCCCGCATGTCGGCCTGAAGGGGGGTATCGCTGATGTCGGTCACTAATACCTCGCCTTGACCCGCCGTTCCGACGATGTAGCGTCTACAAGTGTCGGAGTCTGATGAACATCGATTTCTATCAGAGTTGGCGGTGGACTACTTGGAGCGCGCTGCCTCCACTCGCCTCTACTCATTCCTGGAGAATGACCGGAAGAAGTTCGACTTCGGGTGCTGCCTCGAAAGGGACTGGACAAGGCCGATAATTGGTCAGACCCTCTGGAAGCACCCGGAAGGTGTAGACAAGGACCTTCGGACGCTGCTGGCAGACCCCGATGCCGAGGTGTGCATCTACATCGCCCGCCACAGCGTGAAGGCCAGAAATGTCTGGGCCGAGGGCATCAATGACTATCGACGCGGAGTGCCCGGAGCAAAGTTGTACAGGCTGCGACCGATCTGGATTCCCGGTGACTTCGACCTAGGTTCCGACCTGCACCGCCAAGTGGTTTCGGACTTAGTGGTCGATCGACTGTCATCAGACGTTCTGCTGAACGTGATACTGGGAAATCTGAACCCAGAGGCGATTCGGCACTTCGTAGCCTCATCGGGCAGGGTGGGTCTTGACCTCGCGATCCTCCATAGAATCTCGATACTAGGGTTCGTCAACGTTCCACGACTGGCCTCGCAATTGGATGCGTCTAGGTCGTCTCTTCCTGAACGTCTAACTCGGTTGACTGGGTGTGGGTTCTTAACCCAACCGTCGTCGAGCGCCTCGTTCTACTACGTCTCACTACGAGGTCGAGTGTTCCTTGAGCTATGTAGGGAGGTCCTGGCTGGAAGAGAAGACGATGCAGAGTTGAAACGCATTCTGGAGTTGCTGAACCTTGTGAACGGCACCGAACGTCGTCACCTTGACGCGCTGCTCTTCCGTGCAGAAGCGGCCGTCTCTGGGTTTGGCGTTGAGCTGCAGGAGCTGAATTACTTCAGGTACTGGGAGTCCGACATCTGGCCGCCGGACACGCCTCGTCCTGCTGGGTTCGGTGACAGCTGACC
>DATHJB010000191.1 GCA_035316325.1 Acidimicrobiales bacterium | reverse complement strand
CAGGTAGCGGCTGTCGTGGGGCCCCGGCCCCGCCTCGGGGTGGTACTGCACCGAGAAGGCTCGTTCGCCCAGCACCCGCATGCCCTCGCACACCCCGTCGTTGAGGTTGACGTGCGTGACCTCGGCCCGGCCCCGGAGGCTGTCGGCGGTGACGGCGAAGTTGTGGTTCTGGCTGGTGATCTCGACGTGGCCGTTGCGCAGGTCGCGCACCGGGTGGTTGGCCCCGTGGTGGCCGAACGGCAGCTTGGTGGTCTCGGCGCCGATGGCCCGGGCCAGCAGCTGGTGGCCCAGGCAGATCCCGAAGACGGGGACGTCGCCGAGGAGCTGCCCGATGGCGTCGACGGCGTAGGGCACCATCGCCGGGTCACCGGGGCCGTTGGAGAGGAAGACCCCAGCGGGCTCCCGGGCCAGGACGTCGGCCGCCGGGGTCGACGCCGGCACGACCACCACCCGGAAGCGCTCGGCGAGGTGCCGGAGCATGGTCCGCTTGATGCCGAAGTCGTAGGCGACGACGAGCGGCCCTGCACCGCCCTCCACCTCGTAGGGGTCGGCGGTGGTCACCTGGGCGACCAGGTCGACGCCGTCGGTGCCGGGCTCGTTCTTGGCCGCCGCCAGGAGCTCCGTCTCCGAGGCGCTGCCGAACGCCCCCGGGAGGGCGCCCAGGTCGCGGATGGCCCGGGTGAGGCGACGGGTGTCGACGCCGGCGATGCCCGGCACGCCGTGGGCCCGCAGCAGGCCGTCGAGCGACAGGTCGGCCCGCCAGTTGCTGTGGCGGCGGGCCAGCTCCCGCACGACGACGCCCCGGCAGAAGGGGCGGGCCGACTCGAAGTCGGTCGGGTTGGTGCCGTAGTTGCCGATGTGGGGGTAGGTGAACGTGATGATCTGGCCGGCGTAGGAGGGGTCGGTGACGATCTCCTGGTAACCGCTCAGCGCGGTGTGGAACACCACCTCGCCGGTCGCCACGGTGGCCCCGGTATCGGCGCCGATCAGCTCACCCTCGAACGTCGAGCCGTCGGCCAGCACCAGCAGACCCTCACGAACGCTCACGGCCGTCCTTCCCGCTCTCCCACACCCTTACGCATGCATATGCAACCACCTGCATACTCTACCGTTGCGCCTCTCCGTCACGCACCACGGGTTCGCCCCACAGCAGCGTGTGGCGCACCTGGCCCGTCAACTTCATCCCCGCGTACGGCGTGTTGCGGCTGCGGCTGGCCAGCGCACCCGGCTCCACCACCCAGCTCGCGGCCGGATCGACCACGCACAGGTTCGCCGGCCGCCCCGCCGCGATCGGGCCGCCGTGGACGTCGTCGACCCCGACGATCGCCGCCGGCCGCGACGCCATCAGCCCCACCAGCTCGCTCGGCGACACCTGCAGGTAGGTGAGCGCCAGCGCCAGCGCCGTCTGCAGGCCCAACATCCCGGGCGGCGCCTCGTCGAACGGACGCTCCTTCTCCTCCTGGGCGTGCGGGGCGTGGTCGGTGGCGATGCAGTCGACGCTGCCGTCGGCCAGCCCGGCCCGGACCGCGGCCACGTCGGCGTCCGTGCGCAGCGGCGGGTTCACCTTGAACACCGGGTCGAACGTGGCGCAGCGCTCGTCGGTCAGCGTGAAGTGGTGGGGCGTGGCCTCGCAGGTGACCGGCAGGCCGCCGCCCTTGGCCGCCCGCACCATGGCGATCGACCCCTGCGTCGACAGGTGCTGGAAGTGCACCTTCGCCCCGGTCAGCCGGGACAGGGCGATGTCGCGCATCACCATCAGCTCCTCGGCCTCCGCCGGCTGACCCGGGATGCCGAGGCGGGCCGAGACCGACCCCTCGTGCATGTGGCCACCCGCCGACAGCGCCTCGTCCTCGCAGTGCTCCGCCAGCGTGACGTCGAGGCCCCGCGCGTACTCCATGGCCCGGCGCATCAGGCGCACGTCCTGCACGCCGTTGCCGTCGTCGGTGAAGAGCCTGACGCCGAGGGCGGCCAGCTCGGCCATCGGGGTGAGCTGCGTCCCCGCCCGGCCGACGGTGATGGCCGCCGACGTGCGCACGTCGCAGCACGTGGCGCGGCCCAGCTCCAGCACCTCGCGGGCGACGCCGGCCGAGTCGATCGCCGGGGTGGTGTTCGGCATCGCCACGATGCAGGTGAAGCCGCCCAGGGCAGCTGCTCTCGCACCGGTCTCGATCGTCTCCGCCTCCTCCTTGCCGGGCTGGCGCAGGTGGGCGTGGACGTCGACCAGGCCGGGCAGCACCAGGCAGCCGGCCGCGTCGAGCACCAGGTCGCCGGCCCCGGGCTCCAGGTCCGCACCGACCGCGGCGATGCGGCCGTCGACGATGGCGACGTCGGCCCGCTCGTCGCCCGCCCGGTCGACCACCCGCCCTCCCCGGATGACCACGGAGGGACTGGCGCTGGTCATACTGCGATTCCTTTCGTCGAGGTCACGAGGCTGCTCCCCGACCCCAGCAGCTCGTAGAGCACCGCCATCCGCACCGCCACGCCGTTGCGCACCTGGTCGATCACCACGGCCCGGGGCAGGTCGGCGACGTCGGCGGCGATCTCGACGCCCCGGTTCATCGGGCCCGGGTGCATCACGATGGCGGCGTCCTTCAACATGTCGACCCGGCGTCGGGTGAGGCCCCAGTTGGCCGTGTACTCCCGCAGCGACGGGAGCAGCGCCTCGGTCATCCGCTCCTGCTGCATCCGGAGCAGGTACACCACGTCGACCTGGGGCAGCACCCGGTCGAGCTCGTGGTCGACCCGCACCGGCCAGCCGTGCAGGCTCGGTGGCAGGAGCGTGGGCGGCGCCACCAGCGTCACCTCGGCACCCAGCTTGGTGAAGGCCCACACGTCGCTGCGGGCGACCCGGCTGTGGGCGATGTCGCCCACGATCGCGATGCGGAGGCCGTCGAGGCTGCCGAGCTGCTCGCGGATCGTGTAGCAGTCGAGCAGGGCCTGGGTGGGGTGCTCGTGCCAGCCGTCGCCGGCGTTGACCACGCTGGCCTTCACCCACCGGGTGACCTGGGCGGGCACGCCGGCGGACTTGTGGCGCACCACGATCGCGTCGACGCCCATCGCCTCGATGGTCTCGACCGTGTCGCGCAGCGACTCGCCCTTGCGCACCGACGACGAGCCGACCGTGAAGTTGAGGGTGTCGGCCGACAGGCGCTTGGCGGCCTGCTCGAAGCTGAGCTTCGTGCGGGTGGAGTCCTCGTAGAAGAGCCAGCACACCGTGCGGCCCTGGAGCGCCGGCACCTTGGGCATGCGGCGGCGGCTCACCTCGACGAAGTGATCGGTGAGGCCGAGCAGGTGGTCGAGCTCGGAGGAGTCGAGCTCGGCGATGCTCAGCAGATGCTTCAAGAATGCCCCTTGTACATCTCGCCCAGGTCGACGCCGTCGACGGTGGCGTTGACCACCTCGTCGCGGCGGGTCGGCAAGTTCTTGCCGACGTAGTCGGGGCGGATGGGCAGCTCCCGGTGGCCCCGGTCGACCATCACCGCCAGCTGCACGGCCCGGGGGCGGCCGTAGGAGTGGACGGCGTCGAGCGCGGCCCGGATGGTGCGGCCGGTGAACAGCACGTCGTCGACCAGCACGACCACCCGGCCGTTGAGGTCGAACGGCATCTCCGTGACCGCAGAGGGCAGCACGGGGCGGAGGCCGATGTCGTCGCGGTGGAAGGCGACGTCGAGCGTGCCGGTGGGCGGCGAGGTGCCGTCGATCTTCTCCAGCGCCTGGGCCAGCTCGACGGAGAACGGCACGCCGCCGGTCTGCAGGCCCACGACGACCACATTGTCGAGGCCGTGGTTGGCCTCGATGATCTCGTGGGCCATCCGCCAGATCGCCCGCCGCACGTCGTCCGCATCGAGGACCTGGCTCCGACTAACGAAAACGCCCCCGAAAGGGGGCGTGCTGCGTCGTTCGCGGTCGGCCACTGGGGATCCTCCCCTCTCTGTCCGTACGGGTCTCTCCGGGCCCGCTTCACGGTCAGGCGGTGACCGTACCACTTCGGCACCGGAGTTCCCGTCACCCCCCGTGGTCGACGACCGGCAGGAGACCGAGCCGCCGGAGCTCGTCCTCGAGCAGCCCGGGGCCGTCGAAGGCGATGGTCCGCATGCCCAGCGCCGCGGCGGCCGCGACGTTCGCCGGCGTGTCGTCGACGAGGACGCAGCGCTCCACCGGGACCCCGGCTGCGTCGGCCGCAGCCTCGAAGGCGCGGGCGTCCGGCTTGGTCACACCGATGTCGGCCGAGCCGACGATCTCGTTGAAGTGGCTGGTCATGCCCGACACCAGCAGGTCGGGGATCAGGCGGGTGCTGGCGTTGGACAGCAGCACCACCGGCACCCCGGTGGTGTCGCGCACCCAGTCGAGGAGGTCGAGCACCGACTCGTCGATGCGCCAACCCACCTCCTCGAACGCCTTCGCGACCGCGGCGGCATCGCCACCGTGCGCGGCGGCCACGGCGTCGCCGACCTCGGCGTACCACTCCTCGGCCGTCAGCTCGCCCCGCATGGCCCGCTCCAGCCGATCCGGCTCGAAGGCCGCACCCGAGATGCTCCGCTTGGGCAGGCCCAGCTCCTGCTCGGCGGCGGGGACGTCGTCCTCCTGCCAGTGGCGGATGACGCCGTCGAGGTCGATGATCACCGCGTCGACCTCCCGGTCACCCGGGGGCAACGAGGTCGGCTCGGGCGGCTCGTCCTTGACCTCGGTCGGGCGGACCTCGTCGGCGACCGCGGCGAGGACGCCGTTGACGAAGCGGGGCGAGTCGTCGGTGCCGAAGCGCCGGGCCAGCACCACGGCCTCGTTGATGATCACGGCCTGTGACCGGTCGGGGGCGCCGAGCAGCTCGTAGGTGCCCAGGCGCAGGATCGCCCGGTCGACCGCGGCGAGCCGCTTGAGCGACCAGCGGGGGGCGACGCGCCGGGTGAGCATCTCGTCGATCTCGGACCGGTGGGCGGCGACGCCCCGGACCAGCTCCAACGCCAGCGGGTCGGGGGGCAGGGGCAGGGCGCCGACCACGTCGTCGACGTCGATCGCCTTGGCCTCCGCCTCGTACAGCAGCTCGAGCGCCCGCTCCCGGGCCGCGCGGCGCAGCTCGACGTCGCTCGGTTGGAGGTCGGACATCGTCAGGCGCGGGTGAGGTATTCGCCGGTGCGCGTGTCGACCTTGATGCGCTCGCCCTGGTTGACGAACAGCGGCACCTGCACGACGAGGCCGGTCTCCAGCGTGGCGGGCTTGCGGGCACCCGATACCCGGTCGCCCTGGATGCCCGGCTCGGTCTCGGCGACCGTCAGCTCCACGGCGGCCGGCAGCTCGGTGCCGATGATCTCGCCGTTGTAGAACTGGAGCTGCATCGTGGCCCCGTCGACCACGTAGTTGGCGGCGTCACCCAGCGAGGTCGGACCGACCTGCACCTGCTCGTAGCTGGTGTTGTCCATGAAGACGTAGTCGTCGCCGTCGCGGTAGAGGAACTGCATCTCGTTCTTCTCCACGATCGCCTGCTCGACGCCCTCGCCGGCCCGGAACGTGCGGTCCTGCTGGCTGCCGTTGCGGACGTTGCGGAGCGTGGTGCGCACGAACGCCGGTCCCTTGCCCGGCTTCACGTGCTGGAAGTCGACCACCTGGAAGAGGCCCTCCGGCAGGTTCAGGGTCATCCCCCGCTTCAGATCGTTCGTGGTGGTCGCAGCCATGGCCCGGCGACTGTAGCAGCGGGTTCGTCGGCCCCTCGCAGCCCGACGGCGAGGAATCCCGCGGTTTCCGGCACCCGTGGACGCATACCCGGGGTTGATGGTCCCGCCCCTCCAGCACGATCCGTCGTCCTTCACCCAGGCGGCCAAGGCCGCCTGCCGCGCCGCCTGGGACGTCTCCGAGGTCGCGTGGACCCTGCTCGACCACGCCGCCGCGGCGACGAGCCCGTCGATCAAGGAGGCGCTGACCGGGGCCCTCCGCGGGTGCCAGACGGAGCTCTCCACCGTCCAGCAGGAGGCGGAGCAGGTCGCCTACCGGGTGAAGACGGCAGCCGGCGTGTGGCTCTACACCGACAACGGCTACTCCATCTTCGTCGACGGCGGCGACTACGACACCCGCCACGCCCGCCACCCGATGCTCTACAACTACCCCGGCCAGTTCTACACGCCCCAGTTCCAGACGCCCTGGCTCTACCCGCCGCTGCCTGGTGAGATCCCGACGACCGGCCCCACCGAGAGTCCCGGCGGCCGATGAGCGCCGAATCCGAGTTCCCGCTGCCCGGCGAGGCGACCTTCAAGTACCCCGACAACCTCGAGCAGCTCGGCGCGCTGTGGGACGCGCTCAGCGCCGACGCCACCACCGTCGACGGCATCGCCACCCCGGTGCGGGGCAGCGCCGCCGCGCTCGAGACCGGCAACCGCGGGCTCACCGCGGAGGCCGCCACCCGGGTCGTGAGCACGGTCTCGCAGCACGCCAACACCGCGGCGACGCGGCTGCGCTGGTTCGAGCGGCCCATCACCGACTACCTCGGCGTGCTCGACTCGGTCCGCACGCCCGTCAACACCCTGCGCGAGAGCTGGCGGGAGGGCGAGCGCGACCTCCGGCGCCTGCAGACCGGCGACGCCGTCTACGTCACCGACGAGCTCGCCAGCTACCAGGACGTGTGGACGGCCCGCCAGACCGCGCTCCGCAACGCCTACAACGACATCATCACGACGACGATCGATCCCGGGAAGGACGCGTTCGTGGCGGCGCTGCGGGCGATCGGCGAGAACCGGGAGCCGCCGGCGACCGTACCGGTGGGGCTCCCCCGGCTCCCCGACTTCGCCACGCTGCCCGGCATCTACCCCCGGACGGGCGGCCCGCCGCCGCCGTCCAACGACCCGGATCCCGATCCGAACCCGCGGCCCGACCGGGATCCCGACCCGGAGCCGCGTCCCAGCGGCGATCCCGACCCCGATCCTCACCCGGACCCCGATCCAGATCCGGACCCGGATCCTGATCCGGATCCTGATCCTGATGCTGACCAGCCCACGGAGATCATCGGCGACTGGTTCGGGCAGCACCCTGTCGACGGGATGCCGATCCTCGCCGCCTGGCTGGCGCTCCCGGTCGGCAAGCCCACCTTCGACGTGTGGGTGGCCTCACCGGCGGGGCGCACCGCGCTCGCCACGTGGATCGGCCGCCCCCGTCAGGACGAGGCCTTCACCGCGTGGCTCGCCACCCCGGCCACCGGCGACGACCTGGCCACCTGGCTCCGCGACGGCAGCGGCCTGGAGCCCGACCAGATCCCCGCCGACCCGCGGGCCTGGATCCAGGACCCGGCCAACGCCGTGTACCGGAGCCGCTGGCTCGCCGATCCCGCGACCCGCCAGAACCTCGCCGCCTGGATCGCCGACCCGGCGAACGCCCCGCACCGTGACCTGTGGCTCGCCGACCCCCGGTCCCAGACCAGCCTCGTCGGGTGGCTCCGCGACCCCGAGCACCCCGCCAACGGCGAGGCCTTCGCCGACTGGACCACGGCGACGCCCGACCCGGCCGGGATCCTCCCGCCCGCCTCGGACGACCTCCCGCCCCCGCCCCCGCCCCCGCCCCCGGCGACGGACCCGACGGTGCCGCCCACCACGACCGACCCGACGGGCGACGACGACCCCGAGCCGGCGCAGCTCCTGCCCGAGCAGGTCGGGACCACCGCCTGAGCCGGTCGTTGCGACGTGGAGCGACCGTTTCGGTTCGCCGGCGCCGCAACGACTGTGCGGGTGCGGACCGGCGTCAGCCGATCCTCTCCGCCACCCAGCGTCGGACCTGCTCCTGCAGCACCGGCAGCGGTAGGGGGCCGCGCTGGAGCACGACATCGTGGAAGGGCTCGGGGCGGAAGCCTTGGCCCAGGGCGGCCTCGGCCTCGGCACGGAGGTCGAGGATCACCCGCTCCCCCAGCTTGTAGCCGAGGGCCTGGGCGGGCCAGGCGATGTAGCGGTCGACCTCGCTGACCACGTCGTGGTGGCCCAGGCCCGTCTTCTCGCCGAGGTAGGCGATGGCCCGGTCGCGGCTCCACCCGAAGGCGTGGAGGCCGGTGTCGACCACGAGGCGCGCCGCCCGCCACATGTCGAACGAGAGGCGGCCGTAGCGGTCGGCCGGCGTGCGGTAGAGGCCCAGCTCCTCGCCCAGGTGCTCGGCGTAGAGGCCCCAGCCCTCGACGTACGCGTTCCACCCCAGGTGGCGGCGGATGGGCGGGAGGTCGTCGAGCTCGTCGGCGATGCCGTGCTGCAGGTGGTGGCCGGGGACCGCCTCGTGGAGGGCGAGCGGCACCATCCGCCACGACGGCCGGCTGCGCAGGTCGTGGCTGTTGACGATGAACCTGCCGGGGCGGCGGGCACCACCGGCGCCGGGGATGTAGTAGGCGGTCGGGGCGCTCTCGGCCATGTAGGCGGGCATCTCGTCCACGCCGTAGGGCATGCGGGGCAGCCGGGTGACTACCCGCCACAGGGTGGCGTCGACCTCCTTGCACAGCGCCCGGTAGGCGGCGAGCTGCTCCTCTGGGGTGGCGAAGTAGGACGACTCGTCGGCGTCGAGGCGCTGGCGGAACGCGGCGACGTCGCCGCCGGCGAGGCCCTCCATCGCCGCCCAGATGCGGTCGACCTCGGCGAGCCCGACGTCGTGGACCTCCTGGGGGTCCGCCGCGAGCGACGTCTGGTGGACGATCGCCGCCGCGTACCAGGCGTCGCCGCCGGGGAGGGCGCCGATGCCGGGCTCTTCCCGGGCCGTCGGGATGAGCTCCTCGGTGACGAAGCGCTCGAAGCGATCGAGGGCGGGGGCGACGTGGTCGCGCATGATGGCCGGAGCCTCGTCGGTGCGGGCCAGGGGGCCGTCGGTGGGCGTGAGGGCCCGGATCTGGCGGGGGACGTCGGCCAGCACCACCCGGGGCGGGCGGGCGGCGACGCTCTCCGGCCGGCGCAGCGACTCGACGACCTGGTCGAGCAGCGTGGGGATGGCCCGGAGGCGCTCGACGTAGCGGGCCCGGTCGTCGGGCGTGGCCAGGCTCATGTAGTCGAGGCTCTGGGCGATCCCCAGGTGGACGCCGTTCATCTGGTCGACCAGGCCCGCCTCGTGCGGGAAGGCGTCCATGCCGACCTCGGCGGCCAGGTACGCCTCCGCCACCTGGTGGTTGACGGCCCGCTCGTCGTCCAACCCCCCGGGGTCGACGGCCCGCACCTCGTCGAGTAACGCCCGCCTCCGCCCCCGCCGCTCGTCGCTGGCCCCCGCCGTGTAGTCGGTCCACGCCCGCGTCGGCTCCTCCCCGACGTACACCGCCAACTCCGGCGACACGTCGACCATCCAGCCCCAGATGCGGTCGATCGTCCTGTCGAAGTCGTCGCTCACGATTTTCGACGCTACTTCCGGTCCGGCGGAGGCCTTAACTGTCACACCCTCTGGAGAGGATGGTCCCTGTCGACACAGGTGCTCCTTGACAACTTCAGAGAGCCACAGCGCCGAACCGGTGGGTCAGGCGAGCAAGGTGGCCACGGCTTCGATCGCCAGCACGTAGCCGTGGCCACCGAGCCCGCTGATGACGCCGGTGGCGACCGGGGATAGCACCGAGGTGTGGCGCCAGGGTTCCCGGGCCAGGGGGTTGGAGATGTGGACCTCGATCACGGGGCCCTCGAAGACGGCGAGGGCGTCGTGGAGGCCCCAGGCGTAGTGGGTGAAGGCGGCGCCGTTGACGACGATGGCGGCGCAGCGGCCCCGGGCGCCATGGATGGCCTCCACCAGGTCGCCCTCGTGGTTCGACTGCCGGTGCTCCAGCTCCAGGCCCGCAGCCTCGGCGGCCTCCCGGGCAGCCTTCACGTGATCCTCGAGGGTGGCCGAGCCGTAGATCAGCGGCTCCCGCTCGCCCAGCAGGTCGAGGTTCACCCCGTTGAGCAGCAGAACGATCGGCCGCTCGCTCACGACGCCGCCTCGCCGGCCGCCATACGCACCAGCACCGTGGCCGCGGTGGCCGGGTCGACGCCGGGGACCACCTCCACGCCGTCGGGGCCGTCGAGCACGAAGGTCAGCCCGTCGACCGCCTTCTTGTCGTGGGCCATCAGCTCCACCAGCTCGGCGTGGTCGTGGCCGGCGGGCAGCCGGTCGGGCAGCCCGTAGTCGCGCACCACGGCGTAGTGCTCGGCCACCCGGTCGGCGTCGATCCGGCCCAGGCCGTGCGCCAGCTCGGCGGCGTAGAGCAGCCCGAGGGCGACAGCCTCACCGTGGCGGAGGTCGCAGCGGCCGGCGATCTCCAGGGCGTGGGCCAGCGTGTGGCCGTAGTTGAGGATCGCCCGGCCCCGGCGGCTCCCGACGTGCTCCCGCTCGTCGGCCGCCACCACCTCGGCCTTGATCCGCACGCAGGCGGCGATGCGCTCGTCGAGCGGCAGCCGCTCCAGGTCGTCGCCAATGAGGAAGTGGTACTTCGCCATCTCCCCCCGGCCGCTGCGCTGCTCCCGCTCGGGCAGGGTGGCGAGGGTGTCGGTGTCGCACACCACGGCCGCCGGCTGCCAGAAGGCGCCCACCAGGTTCTTGCCCTCGGGCAGGTTCACCCCGGTCTTGCCGCCGATCGCCGCGTCGACCATGCCCAGCAGCGTCGTCGGCACGTGCACCACGGCGACCCCCCGGTGGTAGACGGCGGCGGCGAACCCGGCGGTGTCGGTCACCACTCCCCCGCCCACGGCCACCACCACGTCGCCCCGGGTGAGCCCCCACTGCGACCAGGCGCGGCACAGCTCCTCGACCGAGGCGAGAGTCTTGGCGGCCTCGCCCTCCCCCAGCGGGAACACCCGCTGCTCAATGCCGGTGTCGACCTCCACCCCGATGCCCGGCTGCGTCACCACCGCCGCCCGGCGGGCGCCCTTGGGCAGCAGCCCCGGCAGCTCGTCCCGGGCTCCGGCGCCCACCACCACCGGGTACGCCCGGTCGGCCAGCGCCACGTCGACCGTGATCGTCACGGCACCGCCAGGTCGAGACCGAGAGTCCTCACGATGTGGCGGGCCAGTGCCCACTTCGGCTTCTCGTCCTCCTGGGCGTGGAACGGCTCGATGTCGACGATCTCGTCGGCGACGGACTCGTAGTGCCCCGAGCGCTCGCGGTCGAGGCGCTCGTAGGCGCCCGTCGGGTCCTCGTTGAGGAGCGGGCGGTGCGTCGGGTCGGTGCGGCCGACCAGGAACTCGGCCGAGCCGCGCAGCCACACCACCAGGGAGTAGTCGGCGAGCAGCACCCGGTTCTCCTCGCTGATCACCGCTCCGCCACCGGCGGCGATCACCAGCGGGGTGTGCCGGCTGAGCAGCTCCGACAGCGTCTGCGTCTCGAGCCGGCGGAAGGTCGCCTCGCCGTCGTCCCGGAAGATCTGGGGGATGGTGCGGCCGGCGGTCAGCTCCAGCTGCTCGTCGGCATCGGCGAACGGCCGGCCCAGCTCGCGGGCCAGGCGCCTCCCCACGCTCGACTTGCCGGCGCCCGGCATGCCGACCAGCACCACGTGCCGGTCGCGGACGGACGTTGACGGAACCTCAGACATCGCGCAGCGACTCCTCGAACGCTCGGGCGTTGCGGAGCACCTCGGGCAACGAGTCGCCCCCGTACTTCCGCAACGCCTCGCCAGCCAGCACGAGCGCCACCATCGTCTCGGCCACCACGCCCATGGCGGGGACGGCGGTCACGTCGGTGCGCTCCTTGAAGCTGACGGTCTCCTCCTTGGTCACCACGTCGACCGTGGCGAGCACCGGCCGGTTCAGGGTGGCGATCGGCTTCATCGCCGCCCGGCACACCAGCAGCTCACCGGTCGACATCCCGCCCTCGACGCCTCCCGCCCGCGTCGTCTCCCGCCGGTAAGCCTGGTTGTCGGAGTCCCAGGTGATCGGGTCGTGGGCCTGGCTCCCCGGCCGCCCCGCCACCTCGAACCCGTCGCCGATCTCCACGCCCTTCACCGCCTGGATGCTCATCAGCGCCCCCGCCAGCAGGCCGTCGAGCCGCCGGTCCCAGTGGACGTGGCTGCCCAGCCCCACCGGCACGCCGTAGCCGAGCACCTCGACCACCCCGCCCAGGCTGTCGCCGTCCTTGGCGACCGCCTTGATCTCCTCCACCATGGCCGCCTCGCTGGCCGGGTCGAAGCAGCGCACGGCGCTCTCGTCCACCCGCTCCAGGTCCTCGGGTCGCGGCCGCTCGATGCCCTTCGATACCACGGCGCCCATCTGCACGACGTGGGAGATGACCTCCATGCCCAGCTGCCGGAGCAGCAGCTTGGCGATCGCCCCGGCGGCCACCCGCGCCGCCGTCTCCCGGGCCGAGGCCCGTTCGAGCACGTCGCGGGCGTCGTCGAAGCCGTACTTCTGCATGCCGGCCAGATCCGCGTGGCCGGGGCGGGGCTGGGTGAGCGGCTCCTTGGTGGCGCCGGGCTCGACCGCCATCTCCTCGTGCCACCTGTCGGACCGGGTCCACTCGGTGTTGCCGATCTCGACGGCGACCGGCGACCCCAGCGTCCTCCCGTGGCGCACCCCGCCGACGACGGTCACCTCGTCCTGCTCGAAGCGCATCCGCGGGCCCCGCCCGTAGCCGAGCCGCCGGCGGGCCAGCTCGACGCGGATGTCGTCGAGGGTGACCGGCAACCCGGCGGGTAGCCCCTCGACGATCACGACCAGCCCGCGGCCGTGCGATTCACCCGCGGTCAGGAAGCGGAGCACCGTAGGACCCTACCTTTCGGCCGCCGAGCGCCCCGCTATCGATAGCCCGTGTGACACCCGGGCGTCCTCGGGCGTCAGGCGAGGACGATCGCGAGGACGCCGCCGAGGGCGAGGCAGGGGCCGAAGGGGTAGGTCTGGTTGCGGCGACGGACGGCGAGGAGCGCGAAGCCGAGCAGCGAGCCGACCACGCCCGCCAGGAACAGGGCCTGGACCACCCGGCTCAGCGGGTCGAGCACCGGGTCGGCCGCCGTCCACCCCACCCAGCCGACCACCAGCCCGATCAGGGTGCCCAGGCGCACGTCGCCGAACCCGAGCATGTGCGGGGCGACCAGGTGCATGGCACCGAGGCTGCCGAGGCCGACGGCACCGCCCACGGCGGCCGCGGTCAGCGTCTCGGGCACGTCGACCACGTGCGGCACCGCCGCCACGGCGACACCCAGGCCGGTGAGGTAGACGAAGCGCGTCGGGATGCGGGAGCACAGCAGGTCGACGGTCGACGTCGCCACCAGCCCGGCGAAGAACACGAGTATCGGCACGAGCAGCGCCCAGCGGTCGTACTGCGAGGAGGCGAGGGCGAAGAGCCCTCCGGTCGTCAGCTCGACCCCCAGCGGCCAGCGGGCCAGCGGCTCACGGCAGGAACGGCAGCGTCCCGCCGACAGCAGCCACGGCGACGCCGGCAGGCCGCCCGGCGCCAGCGCCGAGCCGCAGTTGCGGCACCGCGGCCGAGCACGCCCCACCGACCGCCGCGGCGGGACGAACCCGAACAGCAACGGGAGCGTGACGCGCCACGCCATCCAGTGGAGGATCGCGTAGCTGAGGAGCGGCCCGACGAGCAGGGCGCCGACGAGGGCAACAACGACGACGGCAACCATCCGAGACGTCGACCGGATCGGTCGCTATGTGGCCGTCGCTGCTGTCGAGGTTTCGGGTGGGGTCAGCTGTGGACCGAGGTGAGGTACCGGAAGAGCTGGCCTCGGCTGAGGATCTGCTCCTGGGTGGCACCGGGCATCGGCATGCCACCGGGGCCACCACCGGCACGACCGACGGTCGCCTCGACGGCCGCTCGGGCCGGGTCGCTCATGGCGACCACGTGGACCGCCGGGTCGCCCTCGTGGCGCTGGGGCGTGTTGGGTCGGTTCGACGGCATCGGCGGCGGCAGCAGGCGGGCCGGCGGCGGGCCGGACGGCCGCAGCGGCGACGGCGCCGACAGCGGCGACGGGGCCGACAGCGGCGACGAGAGCCGCGGCGGGCCGATGGGGACGTCGTCGTCCTCGGCGGCCCAGCTCAGGTCGGCCGGCAGCGAGGTGGCCGACACCGCCGGGATCTGCCCGGTCTGGGTGGGCAGCGGCGACGGGCCGAGGCGGCCGGTGTCGAGCCCGCCCAGCCCGCTGGGCAGGCTGGTCTCGAGCGTGGACGGGAAGATCGGGCCCGACGTGGGCTCGCCGACCGGGTCCGGCATGGCGGCCAGGGGGGAATGGCCCGTGTCGAGCTGCGGCGGCACCGGCAGCGTCGACCCGCCGCGGGGCGGGGTGGGCGGCGCCAGCTGGCTGCTCGGGGCGGTGGGCGTGCGGCGCGACCGCGGCGACCGGGCCGTGCTGGCCTGACGGCGCGACCGCGGCGACTGGTCGAGCGACGGTGTGCCACCGGCGGGCGTGACCACGCCGACCGCGGCGGCGGCCGTGACGGTGGACTCGGCCAGCAGGTGGTTGTCGGACGACAGCTGCGGCGCGGCGTTCGACTGCGGGGCCACGGCGGAGTTGCGGCTGGCCAACCGGGTGGACGAGGCGGAACGGCCGAGGCCGCCGCCGTTGTCGGAGCCGCTGATCGGATCGGCGGTCTGCGCCCAGTTCACCTGCGGGGCGCCGTCGGTGCCCGGCGCCGGCTCGCGGCGGGGCGGGGCCTCGCTGCGGGAGCGTCGCGGCGAGTCGCCTGCGGCCCGGGAGGCTATGTCAGTCACGTTACGACGACCGGACGACCCGTTGGAGGAGCGGCTCGGCTGCGGCGCCTCGATCACGGCGACGCCCAGCTCGACCAGGTCGCTCACCGTACGGGTGATGCCGAGCTCGCCCACGCCCATGTTCTCGGCCAGCTCGCCCACCGAACGACCCGACGCGATGGCCACGAGGGCCTTCCAGCGGTCGGCATCGACGGTGACCTGCTCGACGGTCAGCTCGGGCGCCATGGCGACCCGATGGCTCAGCGACGGGACGATGGCCTCGAGCTCACGCCACTCCTCGAGCAGCTGCGTGGCCCTGCGCAGCGTGCCCTCGATCTCGGTGGGCTCGGCCTCGTGCGGAGCCGGCTCGTCGGCAGCGAAGCTGAACGAACCGCGCCCGAAGCGCAACATCTCGAACACGACCTCGTCGATCGACGGCTCACCGAGCGCACGGTCGGCGGTCGCCGCCACCACGGCGCCATCGTCGATCCACACCCTGCCCCGCCCACGGTCGCCGTCGACGTGGAGACAACCAGTCTTGCCGGTTGTCGCCAACAGTCGCAGCACGTCTGGCAACGAGAACGTATCGAGAGTCCCTTGAAGGGCCACCGATGTACCTCCGATCGACTGAGCCCGCCCACCGCTGCATTCGCAACGTTTTCGCAAAGACTAGGGCCTAACTTACTGCCGCGCCCAGCTCCGAAGGGGGACGTTCCCCTGGCAAGTGCGGCACCGGTCATTGCTTTCGTGTTGCGCCCATGTTGCACCATCCGAGGGGCGCGCGTCTTACTGGCGACCCGACTAGGCGGTGTCGGCGCGACGTTCCAGCTCAGCGGTAGCGGCCGCGGCCATGGTCGCTACGGGCGGTTCGGCACCCGTCCACAGACGCAGCGCGTGAGCCGCCTGATGGACGAGCATGCCCACTCCCGTCACGGTCAGCGCGCCACGCTCGGCGGCCGCCGCGAGCAACGGGGTCGTCGTCGGGAAGTACACGAGATCGGCCACCACCTGACCCTCGTGGAGTGCCTCGGGGTCGACCGGGAGCGCCGTCGTCGCGCCGTCGGTAGCGCCCGAGCGGCCGCCCATCCCCAGCGGCGTGGCGTTCACCACCACGTCGGCCCGGGCCACGTCGTCGGCGGCGCCGACCCGACCCACCCGTCCCGCCAGCTCGGCGGCCAGCTGCGCCGGTGCCGGCGAGCGGTTCACCACGGCCACGTCGGCCGCACCCGCCCGGCCCAGCGCCCAGGCCACCGCCCGACCCGCACCGCCTGCGCCCACCAGCACGCAGCGGCGGCCGGCGACGTCCACGCCGTGGTCCACCCGCAGGGAATCGAGGAAGCCCACCCCGTCGGTGTTGTCGCCCACCAGGCGATCGTCGTCCCAGTAGACACAGTTCACAGCGCCCAGGGCCGCGGCCACCGGGCTCCGGTCCTCGACCGCGGCGAACGCGGCGTCCTTGTGCGGCATCGTCACCGACAGGCCGCCCAGGCCCAGCGTCCGCATCGCCGCCACCGCGGCCGCCCCCTCGCCCGGCGGCACCTCGAACACCACGTAGCGCCAGTCGAGGTCGAGCTCGTCGAAGGCGGCGTTGAGGATCGCGGGCGACAGGGAGTGACGCGCGGGCGAGCCGATCAGCGCGGCGACCCGGGTGTGACCCGAGATCACCCGCAACCCAGGCCGGCGTCGCGGCAGCGGGCCTTGGCGTCCTCGAAGTCCGCCTCGGAGGCGGTGAACAGGTGGTGGCCCTCGGGCAGTTCCGGGTCGAGGACGTAGTACATCCAGTCGCCCTCGGCCGGGTGCAGGGCCGCCTCGATGCTGGCCCGGCCCGGCGCCGCGATCGGCGTGGGCGGCAGGCCCCGGTGGCGGCGGGAGTTGTACTGCGAGTCACTGGCGAAGTCGGGATCGGTCAGCACGCACGGCGTCTGCTGCTTCTCGTAGCAGTTGATCGCGTCGATGAACAGCGCCTGGTCGTCGGCGAGGCGGTTGTAGATCACCCGCGCCACCTTGGCCCGGTCCTCGTCGACCCGCGCCTCCTCCTCCACGATCGAGGCCACGATGATCACCTCGTAGGTGCTGCGCTGCAGCGCCGCGGCCCCGGCCTCGGCACCCAGGTCGTCCATCGTGGCGTCGAACTCGTCACGCATCTTGCCCAGCAGCTCGGCCTCGTCGGCCTCCTCCGCCAGGTCGTAGGTCTCCGGGAAGAACGTGCCCTCCAGCAACGGCTGGTCGGCCGGCAGGTACTTCGACCGCACTGCCGGATCCGCCAACGCCGCGTCGAAGCCCTCCGGCGTAAAGCCCGGCACCGCGGCGTCCGACGCGGTCACCCGCTGCTTGATCTGCGCGATCGTCTGCCCCTCCGGCACCGTGACGCGCTTCGTGCCCGGCGGCAGCGGCTTGGCCTCGAGGGCCGTCAGCGCCTCGCCCATCGACAGGTTGGTGGGGATCTCGTAGACCCCGGCCTGGATGTCGCCGCCGCCCTTGAAGCGCACGTACCACGACCAGATGGAGGCGTTGGCGATGACGTCGGCCTCTTGGAGGGTCTGGCCGATCTCGGCGGTCGACTGCCCGGCCATGATCTCGACCGTCACCGCGTCGCCCGGCTCGCCACCCGGGTTGATCTGGCCCCGGACCCACAGGCCGCCGACCAGGAGCAGCAGCACCAGGAAGATGCCGACGGCCAGCAGCGCCACCATCGGCCGGGCGCAGCCCGACCGGCGCTCGGGCTCACTGGGCTCGTCGAAGTCGTCGTAGGGCTCGTCGCCGTAGGTGTCCTCGTAGACGTCGCCGCTGTAGCGGTCGTCGTAGGGAGCCTCGAACGGCTGGTCGTAGCCGGCGCCGCGGCGGGGCTCCTCCCGCGGGGCGGGGCGGGCGGGCGGGGCGGGTGCCGGCGGAGGCGACGACCTGGGGGCACCGCGCTCGTCGACGAGCGGGTCGGGCGCCAGCGGCTCGTCGAACTGGGAGTGGCCGGACGAGGCGGCGCCGTGGGGCGGTGTCGCCCGGGACGCCAGACCCTCCAGCCGGTCGACCAGGGCGGGGTTCTCGCCGGTGCGGCGGCGGGTGCCCACGCCGGGGGCGGCGCTGGCGCCGAGGGCGTCCTGCCGGGAGGTGAGGTCGGAGGCCAGCGGCGGCGGCTGGGGAGCGGTCGATTGGCGACGGCCCGACGCACCGGGCGCACCCGGGTCGAGCCCTCCGCCCGACCGGCGCGCCACCCGCTCGGCGAGCCCGGGGTCGAGTTGCGGGGCCGCCGAACGCCGGGCCGGACCGCCGTCGATGCCGGGGTCGGGCTGCAACATCGCGGGACGACGGCCGGAGCCACCGGGACCCTCGTCGGGCGACAGCGCCGCACGACGCCCAGAGCCGCCAGGACCCTCGTCGGGCGAGAGCGCCGCACGACGGCCAGAGCCGCCAGGACCCTCGTCGGGCG
>DATHJB010000190.1 GCA_035316325.1 Acidimicrobiales bacterium | reverse complement strand
CGTCGCCCCACGTGCACATGAACGTGCCGTCGCCGCCGATGGTCGACGCCAGCCGCTTGATCCGCCCGCCGGTGTCGGTCGACTCACCCGTGTCGACCAGGTCGACGCACCAACCCTCGGTGAGCTGGGCGTTCTCGGCGAACCAGCGGCGGGCGAACTCGGCCTTGTAGCCCAGCGCCACCGCGAAATCTCGTATTCCGTAGTGGGCGTAGTACCGCATGATGTGCCAGAGGAGGGGGCGACCGCCGATCTCGACCATCGGCTTCGGGCGCAGCTCCGTCTCCTCGGCGAGGCGGCTGCCGAGCCCGCCGGCCAAGATCCCAACGTCCATGATGCGTTTCTAGGCGCTCCCGTAGCCTCCGCCGTTGATTTCGCGGCTCGGACCTAGAAGAATCACCGGGACTCAACGGGCAACGCTGGCGGGCGGAGCTGGGGGTCGGGCAATCGGTGGGCCCAGTCACGCAGAAGCGAGGGTCAAGTGGGCGGTTTTTGTAGTGGACGGTGAACGGCGGCGGACGCTGGTGGAAATCGACAACTCAGACGAATCATCGGGTCGAGCTCGGTGACGCGGCATGGCGAGGTGAGTCGGATGGAGCGCGTCCTCGCGCGCATCCGCTCGGACGGGCCTTTGGCGTTCTTCGACGTCCTCGTGGTCGTCGTGTCGTTCATGACCCTGCTCTTCATCCGCTTCAACGGGTCGATCCCCGACACGTACACGGAGCGGTTGTACTCGTTCCTCCCGGTCATCGTGGCGGCGCACCTCGTCGCCAACTGGGCCTGGAGCAACTACGGCCAGATCTGGGCGCACGCCAGCATCGCCGAGGCCCGAAGGGTGTTCCTGGCCGGTGCCACGGCCGGTGCGTTCATCTTCGTGGTGAACCCCATGAACGACCTGTCGGTGCCACGCTCCGTGGCCGTGGTCGGCGCGCTGGGCTCGGCGGTGCTGATGACCGTCGTGCGGTTCCAGGTGCGGCTGCTGGGCTCGCGCAAGCAGGCCGACCGCACCGCCACGCGCGTGGTGGTCGTCGGGGCCGGCGACGCCGGAGCGGCGATCCTGCGCGAGATGCAGCGGCGCCCCGACAACGGCCGCACCCCGGTGGTGGTGGTCGACGACGACCCGCGCAAGCAAGGCCGCAACCTGCTGGGCACCCCCGTGGTGGGCAGCATCGCGACGCTCGACGCCGTGGTGGCCGAACACCGGGCCGAGGAGGTGCTGGTCGCCATGCCCAGCGCCGACCAGGACCTGCTGCGCAGCATCATCCACGGTGCCGAGCTGGCCGCCGTGCCGGTGAAGGTCCTGCCGCCGGTGCGCGACCTGCTGGGCAACGCCCCGACGGTGCGCGACGCCCGCGACGTCCGGATCGAGGACCTGCTGGGTCGCACCCAGGTGGCCACCGACATCGACAGCATCCGCGCCACCGTGCAGGGCAAGGTGGTGGTCATCACCGGGGCGGGCGGGTCGATCGGCTCGGAGATCTCGCGCCAGGTGGCCGACTGCCAGCCCGGCCGGCTGCTGCTGCTCGACCACGACGAGACCCACCTGCACGACGCCCGGGGCATCATCCACGGGCCCAACGAGCTGGTGCTGGCCGACATCCGCGACCGCGAGCGGATGATCGAGCTGTTCGCCGAGGTGAAGCCCGACGTGGTCTTCCACGCCGCGGCGCACAAGCACGTGCCGCTGCTCGAGCAGCACCCGTCCGAGGCCATCCGCACCAACGTGCTGGGCACCCGCAACGTCGTCGACGCAGCGGTCAACGCCAACGTCGGGCGGCTGGTGTTCATCTCGTCCGACAAGGCCGTGCGCCCCAGCAACAACCTGGGCTACTCGAAGTGGCTCGGTGAGCAGCTGGTGCTGCACGCGATGCCGCCGGGCACCCGCTGGTGCTCCGTGCGGTTCGGCAACGTGCTCGGTAGTCGCGGGAGCGTGATCCCCACGTTCGCCCGGCAGATCGCCGAGGGTGGGCCGCTCACCGTCACCGACCCGCGCATGACCCGCTACTTCATGAGCGTCCAGGAGGCCGTGCAGCTGGTGCTGCAGGCGTCGACGCTCTCCGACGGCGGCGAGATCTTCATGCTCGACATGGGCCAGCCGGTCAACATCCTCGAGCTGGCCGAGCGCATGGTGCGCCTCTCCGGTCACCAGGTCGGCACCGAGATCCCCATCCACTTCACGGGCATCCGCGAGGGCGAGAAGCTCGCGGAGGACCTGCAGAACCCCGAGGAGACCGCCAGCCCGACGGCCCACCCGTCGATCTTGCGGCTGACACCCACGGCCGTGCCCGTCAGCATGCTGGACGACGGCACCCGCGGCCTCGCCGACCTGGTCGTCCAGCGCGCGGACCACCACGCCGCGCAGCGCATGGCCGCGCTGGCCGAGGCCGGACACAACACCCACCATTTTGAATTCGACGCCGTGGAGCTGTCGGAGCGGAGGAACCGATGGAGCCCGTCGACTACGTAAAGATCCTCAAGAACCATTGGAAAGTGGTTCTTGCGCTCGTCGTGCTCGCACTGGCGGCCGTCTACATCACCACCCCGAAGCAGACGAGCAAGGCCTACAGCGCCGACGCCGTCCTGTTCATCTCGTCCGGCGAGGTGAGCAACGAAGGCGCGGGCTTCGGCAACGTCCGCATGGCCGTGCGGTTCGTCAACTCGCCGGAGATCGCCCAGAGCGTCGCCACCGCCCTGGGCTGGACGGGCTCGCCCGAGGAGCTGTCGGGCAAGGTCAGCGCCGTGGCCGACCCCGAGCTGCTGCCCTTCCTCACCGTCACGGCGTCGGGGTCGTCGCCCGAAGAGGCCATCCGGATCGCCAACGCCTTCGCCGACGGGCTGATCACCTACGTCGACGGGCAGGAGGTCGCCCGCATCCAGGACGCCCAGGAGCAGGACAACCTCCGGCTCCAGGAGATGCAGGGCCAGATCGCCGAGCTGGACCGGCAGATCGCGGCCAACCCGGTCAACGCGGCGAGCCTGCAGCAGCAGGCCGACACCCTGCGCGCCCAGATGGGTCTCGAGCAGTTCTCGGAGGAGGACACGATCCCCGAGAAGATCGTCTACAAGGTCAAGGACAAGGCGGTCGACGCCCGCACCGAGGCATCGTTCATCGCCGGCGCCGGTCGTCCCCAGCGCATGCTGCTGGGCGGGGTCGTCGCGATCATGCTCGGCTTCGGCGTGGCGATCATGCTCGACCGCTCCGACTCCCGGCTGCGCACCAAGGACGCCGTCGAGCGGCACTTCGGCCTGCCGGTGCTGGCCGAGATCCCGATGCTCAACCTCCGCGACCGCAGCCGGGCGGCAGTCGTGGCCTTCGAGCGGGTGCCCCGCATCGCCGAGTCGTACCGCAGCCTGCGCACCGCGCTGCTGCTGTTCCGCGGCAAGGCGACCGGAGTCGGCGCCACCAACGGCAACGGCAACGGCCACTCCGTCGGTCACGCCGACCCCAACGCCCTGCGCCAGCTGGTGGTGGTCACGTCGCCGGAGGCCGGCGACGGCAAGAGCACCACCACGGCGAACCTCGCCATGGCCTACGCCGAGACGGGTCAGTCGGTGCTGCTGGTCAGCTGGGACCTGTGGCGGCCGCTGTCGCCCGAGGTGTTCGACGCCCAGGAGGGCCCCGGCGTGTCCGACTACCTCGACGGGCACGGCTCTTCGCTGGTGCGGTACGTCCAGGACACGTCGATCCCCGGCGTCCGGATCGTGACCGCCGGCCTCGGCGGCCACCACCCGACGGCGCAGCTCGAAGCCGCCCGCCGGCTGCTGGAGGAGGCCCGCACGCTGGCCAACGTGGTCATCGTCGACACCGCGCCGATCCTGTCGGCCAGCGTCACCCGGGAGCTCTGCACGCTCGCCGACGCCGTGCTGGTGGTGTGCCGCTCCGGTCGCACCACGGTGGCGGCCGCCGACCGCTGTGCCGAACTGCTCGAGCGCCTGGGCGCCAACACGCTCGGCGTCGTGATGGTGGGCGTCCCGGCCGGCCCGTTCGACGACTACTACGGCGCCCCGCCCAAGGGCGGCATCCGGCGTCCGTTCGACCGGCTCGGCCTGGGCGGCAAGCGCTCCGACTCGCCCCGCGGTGGCCGTCACAAGGCGCCGGCGCCGGTGGCCGCGTCGCGCCAGACACCACCCATCGGCTCGTCGTTGCGTCCCACCGCATCCCAGTACCGCGCCACGTCGCCTCGAGGCCCCGACAGTGGTCGGGAGCCTCGATGATCAGCCAGAGCGGGACTCGATGAGCGGAGGTCCGGCACCAGTGGTGACCGAGACCAACCGGTGGGAGCGCTCCGTGGAGGTCTTGTGGCGGCGCACGGCCCAAGGGGTCGTGGTGTTGCCGAACGACAGCGGGACGGTGTCGACGCTCGAGGGCCTGCACGCAGCGCTGTGGCTGGCGCTGGCGCGCCCGATGAGCCTCGACGTGCTGGCCGACCACCTCGCCGAGCACCTGGAGGACGACCCGGGGGCGCGGCGCCGCGCCGTCGGTGAGGCCGTGCGCTTCCTCGTCGCCACGGGTGCCGTCCGGGAGACCCTGGATCCGTGACCAGCGTCGATGTCTCGCAGGAGCACCTCCTGCTCGGGTTGGCCGCGTACGGGCTGGCCGGCAGCGTCGTGGAGACGCACCCCGGGCCCTTCGAGCCCGACGAGTGGTTCCACTTCGTGCGCGCCTGCGACACCCACGGGCTGGTGGGCATCCTCGCCACGGCCGCCGACCGGGGCGCTGTCACGCTGTCCGATGCCCAGGCCGAGGAGCTGGCGGTCCGCGAGCGCGAGGTCGCCGGCCTGTCGCTGCTGGTGGAGCAGCGGGTCGTCCGGGTGTCGAGCCTGCTGTCGGCCGCGGGCCTCGCCCACCGGCTGATCGACGGCCCGGCCCGGGCCCGCCTCGGCTACCGCGATCCCGGCACCCGCACGTTCCGCAGCGCCACCCTGCTGGTCGACCCGGCGGGCGCGGCCCTGGTGGCGCCGCTCATGGCCTCGACGCCGGCCCGGCTGCAGGTGAGGTCGTCGGTCACCAGCGAGGACGCCGCCGTGGTGGTCGGGCAGATGTCCGACCCGCCCACGCTGCTCACGCTGGCCGACCGCCACGTCCCCACCGCCAGCGTCGAGGAGCACCTCGTGCTGGCGTGCATCGAGGTGCTCGCCGCGCCCGTGCCCGACCTGGTGGTCATGCGCGACCTCGCCGAGCTGGCGCTCTTCCCCGCGATCGATCCGGAGCGGGTGCGGGTCACCGCCGACGCCTGGGGGGTTCCCTCGGTGGTGACGCACGCCCTGGCCGAGACATGGCGTACCTTCGAGCTTGCCGATCGGACCGCCCTGTCCGTGTGGGCGGCACGTGATGAGGATCAACAGGCGCACAACCCACGCTCCCGCCGCCCCGGCGGAGTGATGGGCCGAATGGCACGGAGGACGTAGTTGCCTTCCCAACCAGCAGTCCTGGGCGGATCGCCCACCTTCGCCGACGGCCTGCCGTTCTTCCGTCCGGCGAAGCCGCCGCTCGAACGAGTGGTGGCCCGGTACACGCCGTCCTACGAGAGCGGTGCGCTCACCAACAGCGGCCTGCGACGGGCGTTCGAGGAGGCCTCGGCCGAGAAGCTGGGCGTCCGGCACGCGATCGCCGTGTCGTCGTGCACCGCCGGCCTGATGCTGGTCATGCAGGCCCTGGCGAAGCCGGGCAGCGCCGTGGCGATGCCGAGCTTCACGTTCTCGGCCACCGCCCATGCGGCGATGTGGGCCGGCGCCGTCCCCCGGTTCACGGAATGCCTCGAGGACACCTGCCAGATCGACGTCGCCGACGCGGCCAAGCGCCTCGACGGGGTGTCGCTCCTGGTGGGCACCCACGTGTTCGGGGCGTCGTGCCGGCCGGAGGAGCTGGAGGAGGTCGCCCGCCAGGCCGGCATCCCGGTGATCTTCGACGCCGCCCACGGCTTCGGCGGCACCCACCGGGGCAAGCCCCTGGGCGGCTTCGGCGCGGCCGAGGTGTTCAGCCTCAGCCCCACGAAGGTGCTGATCGCCGGCGAGGGCGGCGTGGTCGCCACCAACGACGACGATCTGGCGGCCCGTGTCCGGCTGGGCGTCGACTACGGCAACCCGGGCGACTACGACACCCAGTTCGCCGGTCTCAACGCCCGCATGTCCGAGTTCCACGCCGCCACGGCGCTGTGCTCCCTGGAGGAGCTCGACGACCACCTGGCGATCCGGCGCGATCTCGCCGACCGCTACCGCTCCGGCCTGGCTAGCGTTCCCGGCGTGCGGCTGCAGAGCGTCGACGCCGACGACGAGTCCACCTACAAGGACCTGACGGTCATCGTCGACGAGGCCGAGTTCGGTGTCGACCGCGACACGTTGGCCAGGGCCCTGAAGGCCGACGGCGTCGACACCCGGCCGTACTTCTGGCCGCCGGTGCACCGCCAGTCGGCCTACTCCCATCTCGACACGGCCGATCTCCCCGTCACAGACTGGGTGTCGAGTCGAGTCGTGAGCCTGCCGCTATGGCGCGACATCCCGGCGGGGGCTGTCGAGACCGTCGTAGACGTCGTTGCCAACATCCATGCCCACGCGGATCAGATCGTTGCGGCGGCAGACAAGGAGGACAGCGCGTGCGTACCCTCGTGACCGGCGGCGCCGGTTTCATCGGCTCCCACCTCGTCGATGCCCTCGTCGAGCGGGGCGACGATGTCGTCGTCCTCGACAACCTCGCCACCGGCCGTGCCGAGAACGTGACCCGCGACGCCAAGTTCGTGGAGGGCGACGTCTCCCAGCCCGACGACGTCATGGAAGCGATCGCCGGCTGCGACGTGGTGTTCCACCAGGCCGCGCTGGGCTCGGTGCCCCGCTCGGTCGCCCGCCCGCTCGACACCGACCGGGCCAACGTCCACGGCACGCTCACCGTGCTCGCCGCCGCCCGTGAGGCCGGCGTCCAGCGGGTGGTGCTGGCCTCGTCGTCGTCGGTGTACGGCGGTGCCAGCCAGGTGCCCACGCCGGAGGACCTGCAGCTGATGCCCCGCTCGCCCTACGCGGTGAGCAAGCTGACCGGCGAGCACTACTCCCGGGTGGCGTGGGAGCTGCACAGCCTCCAGACCGTGTGCCTGCGCTACTTCAACGTGTTCGGCCCTCGGCAGCGGCCCGACAGCGAGTACGCCGCGGTGATCCCGCGGTTCATCGACTCGCTGCTCAACGGCCTGCCGCCGGAGGTGCACGGCGACGGCCTGCAGGCGCGCGACTTCACCTTCGTGAGCGACGCGGTGCAGGCCAACCTGTGCGCCGCCGAGGCGCCCCCGGAGGCGTGTGCCGGCAAGGCGTACAACGTGGCCCACGGCAGCCCCCACTCGCTGCTGGACCTGCTGGCGGTGCTCAAGGCGGAGCTCGGCGTGGACCTGGAACCGGTCCACGTCGGCAGCCGTCCCGGCGACGTGCGCCTGTCGCACGCGGACGTGTCCGCGGCGCAGCGCGACCTCGGCTACGTGCCGGTGGTGTCGTTCGAGGAGGGTCTGGTGAAGACACTCGACTGGTTCCGCTCGCGACAACGCGAGCTACTGGGCTCGTAGAGCCCCACATCACACCTACAAGGCGGGCGGAGAAATGGCGAAGGACATGGCGGGCAAGGACGCGGGATCGACGGCACCCGAGGTGTCGCAGATCGAGGATGTGAAGGACCTGCGGGAGGCCAACGGCGACGGCGCCACGGCCGACCTCGCCGGCGAGCTGCTGGCCCGGATCGAGGACCGCACCGCCAAGGTGCTGATCGTCGGGCAGGGCTACGTCGGCCTGCCCGTGGCGATGCGGGCCGTCGAGATGGGTTTCCCGGTGGTCGGCCTGGAGCTGAACCCCGAGCGGGTCGCGGCGCTGCGGTCGGCGCGCTCCTACGTGAGCGACGTCGGCGACGAGGTGCTCGCGCAGGCGCTGCAGCGCGGCTACCTGCCGACCGCCGACGCGTCCGAGGCCGGGCCGTTCGACGTCGCCGTCATCACGGTGCCGACGCCGCTGCGCGAGGGCCTGCCCGACCTGTCCTACGTCGAGGCGGCCACCGAGACGCTGGGGCGCCGCCTGCGGGTGGGCTCCCTGGTGGTGCTGGAGTCGACCACCTACCCGGGCACCACCGAGGAGCTGGTGCGGCCGGCGCTGGAGGCGTCGTCGGGGCTCACCGGCGGCAAGGAGTTCTTCGTCGGCTACTCGCCCGAGCGGATCGACCCCGGCAACCCCAACTACGGCTTCGTCAACACGCCCAAGGTGGTGTCGGGCATCGACGAGCCGTCGCGGCGCTGCGTCGAGGCCTTCTACGGGGCGCTGGTCGACAAGGTCGTCCCGGTGAAGACCACCGGCGAGGCCGAGCTGGTCAAGCTGCTGGAGAACACCTTCCGGCACGTCAACATCGCGCTCGTCAACGAGCTGGCCATGTTCGCCGCCGACCTCGGCATCGACATCTGGGGCGCCATCGACGCCGCCAGCAGCAAGCCGTTCGGCTACATGCGCTTCACGCCCGGGCCGGGCGTCGGCGGCCACTGCCTGCCGATCGACCCGTCGTACCTGTCGTGGCGGGTGAAGAACCGCCTCGGCCACACGTTCCGCTTCGTGGAGCTGGCCAACGACGTCAACGAGCACATGCCCGACTACGTGGTCACCCGCTCGATGGTGATGCTCAACAGCCAGGGCCGGGCGCTGCAGGGCAGCCGGGTGCTGGTGCTGGGCCTGGCCTACAAGGCGGCCACGTCCGACTGGCGTGAGTCGCCGTCGCTGCAGGTGGTCGAGGGCCTGCTGGCGCTGGGCGCCGACGTGCGGGCGTGCGAGCCCTACCTGCCGGAGACGGGCGGTCCCGCCGTGCCGGTGCCGGTGGTCGAGTGCACGCCCGAGGAGCTGCGCGAGGCCGACCTGGTGCTGCTGCTCGTCGACCACCCCGACTTCCCGCTCGACGAGGTGGCCAAGCACGGGTCCCTGGTGCTCGACACCAAGGGCGTGCTGCGCCACCACGAGTTCAACGGCGAGGTCTTGTAGTCCCGGTTCCGGTTCCGGTTCCGGTTCCGGTTCCGGTCCCGCTGTCCCGGGACGATGACGTGCCCGGGACGCCCACGCCCGCCGCCGCCAGGGGTCGCCGTGCGCCCCTGGTGGGCGTGCCCAGCCGGTAGGCGTCGTCGCGCAGGTCGTCGCCCTCGTCGATGCGACCCCACGGCAGGCACAGGAGCACCAGCACGAACGGGAACACCTGGGTTCTCTGGCGCGTCATGATGCCGAAGTTCCCGATCGACGAGAACGCGAACACGAACATCATGATGTAGGCGAAGACGTAGGCGACGTAGGGCACCCGGAACAGCAGCCCGGGTATGCGGTAGAGCCGTCTTCGCTGCTTCCAGACCATCCACAGCAGGAACGATCCCTCCAGCGCCGCCACCAGCATCTGGGGCTCGCTGGCCTCCCAGATGTAGGGCCGGAACAGCACCGCCATCACCGCGTTGGGGAACTCGTGGGGCGAGAACGGGCGCGCCGTCTCGAACTGCGATCCGCCCTGGCCCGACTGCGTGGACGTGCGGTCGAGCACGCTGGTGACCGAGCTGGTGCTGGTGCCGTCGACCTCGAAGAACGACGCCGTCTGGCTCAGCACCACGCCCCCCGCCACCAGCAGCACGCCGATGCCGAGCACCTTCCCCAGCGGACCCGACTTCGACTCCTTCCACGACTTGCGCCGCAGGATGTAGGCGAAGAACAGCGACGCGAAGATCAGCGCGGTCACGTGCGGTCGCACCATCGCCGTGCCGGCCAGGCCGAAGCCGGTCACCGGGTAGCCCAGCGGGTTGCTCTTGAGCACCATCGCCACGCCGTAGGTCGCCATGCCGATGAAGCAGATCATCCAGGCTTCCTTGCCGATGCTCGACGGCCAGTAGAGCAGCGACGGCAGGAAGAACAGCATCCAGGCGTAGCGCCGGTAGTCGGCCTCGGGGTAGGCCGTGCGCAGCGCCCGGTAGAAGAAGTAGAGGCCCCAGAAGCTCAGCAGCGAGTAGACGAGGAAGCCGCCCAGCATCGTCGGGCCGGTGATCATGTAGAGGATCCCGGTGCTCAGCCGGATGAACTGGGTGCCCATCAGGTCGGGCACGTCCTTGGCGAACTGCTGGGCGAAGTCGCCCTCCCAGAAGGCCAGCGACAGGCGGCTGCCGGCGTCGTGGTAGCCGACGGCGTCGGCGTTGTCGCCGTACAGCTTGAACGTCAGGTAGTAGCGCATGCACCCGCCGAGCATCTTGGCGACGAACGCACCGCAGATGAGGTTGACCATCGTCGGGTCGTCGCGGGCGACGTACTTGCGCAGGATCGGGAGGGTGAGCGTCGCCAGGATGGGGCCGATGACCAGGGCGCCCCAGATGTCGTAGGAGAGGGTGCGCATGCCGAGCGACATCGCCACGATGTAGACGGCGGCGCCACCGAACCAGATGGCCGTGGTGGCCGAGCTGGTGGTGGGCATGGGGACCCGCCGTTGCAGGTCGCTCATCATGGCGCGGTCGCTCGCTCGTAGACGTCCTCGATCTGGCGGACGGCGCGGCGCAGGTCGAAGTCGTCGGCCCTGGTGCGGGCTTCCTCGGCCATCGCGGTGCGGGCGTCGGCGTCGGCCAGGAGCTTGGTGAGGGCGGCGGCCAGCGCTCCGGCGTCGCCGGGGTCGACCAGGAGGCCGTCCTTCCCGTCGGTGATCACCTCGGGGATGCCGCCGACCCTGGTCGTGACCGGCGCGACGCCGCTGGCCATGGCCTCCAGGAGCGCGATGGGGAGGCCCTCGAAGCGGGAGCTGAGGACGAACAGGTCGAGGCCCGGGAGCAGCTCGAACACGTCGTCGCGCATGCCGGTGAAGACCACGGCGCCTTGGATCTGGAGGGTGGCGGCCTGGGCCCGGAGGTCGTCCTCGAGGGGGCCGATGCCGACGATGAGCAGCTTGGCGTCGGGACGCTCGGCGTGGACCTGGGCGAAGGCCGCGAGGAGGGTGGCGTGGTCCTTCTTGGCGGTCATGTTGCCGACGGTGCCGAGCACGGGTGCCTGGGGGTCGAGGCCCAGCCGCTGGCGGGCGGCGGCTCGGGCGGCGGGTCCGTGGTGGAGGGTGTCGACGTCGATGCCGTGGATGACCACCTCGACGGGCACCGATGAGTCGATCGAGCGGGCGACGCCGTCGGACACGGCCATCACGGCGGCGTTGCGCCGGTAGGTGAGCCGGTTGAGCCAGCGGGTGGGGAGGCGGTAGCGGTCCCACATGTTGTGCTCGGTGTGGACGATGGTGGGGCCGCCGCGCTTGGGCGACGGCAGCGTCAGGCGGGCCACCACGGCCGGCAGCGGCATGTGGGTGTGGACGAGCCGGATGTCGTGCTCTCTGACGAGCTGGCGCAGGCGTCGCACCCAGCCGAGGCTCCAGGGCCTGGGGGCGTCGAGGCAGACCACGGGGACGCCGCCGGCCCGGATCTCGGCGACGAAGGCGTCCTTCCAGGGCAGCAGGTAGGCGATCTCGGGCGTGAAGCGCTCCCGGTCGAGGTGACGCACCGCGCCCGCGAGGAGTCGCTCGGTCCCGCCCCTTCCGAGGCCTTTCGTCAGCATCAGCACGCCGCCTGGGTGCCGGGCTGAGTACCCGCCGGTCCGCCCTTGCAAGACGACCAGGGTACGCCCTGGTCACCGTCCCTGTCGATGGCTCGGGTCGAGGGTGTCAGGCCAGGTCGAGGACACCGACGGACGGGCGGCAGAAGAGGCGGAGCTGGGGAGCCTGGCCTCGTTCGAGCCCGACGCCGGTGCCGACGTAGATCGGGTTGCCGTCGATCTCGTGGAGGCCGCCGGCGGCGACGTGGCGGGGGACGCGGGTGGCCGTCATCAGCGGCCCGAAGCCCGGCACCACGATCTGGCCGCCGTGGGTGTGGCCGGCCACGACCAGGTCGATCCGCGATCCGGGGGCCGGTCGCAGGTCGAGGGCGGCGTCCGGGCGGTGGGCGAGGAGGATGCGGAGGGTGCCGTCGTCGGGAGCGTCGCTGTCGAGCTGCCGCCGGAGGGCGACGGCGTCGGGGTGGCGCCAGCGCAGCCGGTTGCCACCGAGGCGCAGTCGCCGGTCGCCGACAGGGACGTCGACCTCCTTGTCGTCGAGCACGGTGACGCGGGTGCCGTGGACGAGGCGGTCGGCGTAGTCGCCGGGGTCGTGGTCGCCGCGCACCAGGTAGACGCCGTGGGGTGCGTGGAGCCGGCCGAGCAGGGCCCGCATGGCGTCCTCGTGGACGGAGAGCTCGGCGGGCGTGCCCTGGAACACGTCGCCGGCCAGCAGGATCAGGTCGGGTTCCTCGGCGAGCAGCAGGTCGACGGCATGGTGCTCGTGGGGACCGGGGCCGTCCGTCTGCAGGTCGGCGATCACTCCGATGCGGACGGTGTCGGTGCCCGCCACCCGGTCGGGGAGCCGGAGCGTCGCCCGGTCGACCCGCAGCCGGTAGGGCTCGACGTGGGTGGCGTACCAGCCGATGGGCGCGGGGACGAGCAGCAGGCTGCCGGCGGGGTTGCCGCGGGCGCACAGGGCGAAGCCGACCAGCGGCAGCGACACGGTGATGCCCAGGTAGGCGACGTGGAGGACGCCACCGATGCCCAGCCCTCTCGGGGCGACGGCCAGCAACGCCCCGACGCCGACGACCAGCGCCGCGGTCAGCCCGACGGCCGGCCGCTCGGGCATTGCTCCCGCGAGGCCGGCCACGACGGCCGCCCCTGTGAACCACGCCGTCGTCGGCCACAACACACCCACGGGCCAAGATCCTGCCCCACCGATGTGAACACGTTGTGTGCCCCAGATGTGGATCCCGGGTCGCGTTCGTGTGCCGTCAGTGCTCGGCAGCCAGGTACCGCTGGACGAAGCCGTCGAGCGTCGTGCGCCATGCGGGCGATGCGGTCCGTATGCCGGCCGGTGCGGTGTCGGGGTCCGCCAGCCACGATGCCAGCGCCAGCACCCGCCGGGTGATCAACCGGTCGAGCACCGGGTCGGTGGCCGCGCTGCCCGACCGATCCCGGTAGCCCCGCAGGAGCGCCTCCCGGAAGCGCCGATAGTCCTCTCGGTCGCCGCCGATCATGGCGTCGAAGAGGACGAAGTACAGCGAGTTGGCGACGTCGAGCTCCACCGGGCCGTAACCGCAGTCGTCGAAGTCGAAGATCCGCCACCTCGCCCCGGCGTCCCGCACGTTCTTCGAGCTGAAGTCACCGTGCAGGAGCTGGCGCGGCGGCCTGGCGTCATCGTCGGGTGACCCGGCAACGTCCCCGAGGTCGGCGAGAGGCGGGAACCACGCCAGATCGGGCAAGGGGTACGGCGGCAGTGCCGCCATCGAGACGTGCAGGTCGGCCGGCGACGCTCTGCCACCCGCCGACGATTCGCCCCAG
>DATHJB010000189.1 GCA_035316325.1 Acidimicrobiales bacterium | reverse complement strand
ACCAACAGACCCACCGCGGGGGCCGGCACCGGCCGCACCTCAACGTGTTCCTCGACCTCGACGACATCGACGCCGACGACGAAGCCACCGGCTGGCTACCCGACGGCACCATGGTGAGCGCTTCCACGATCCTGCGGCTCGCCTGCGACGCCGGAGTCCACCGAGTCATCACCGAAGGACGCTCCAGCATCCTCGACTACGGCACCACCACCCGCACCGTCCCCGCCAGCCTCTTCAACGCCCTCGTGGCACGAGACAGGCACTGCCGCTTCGGTGACTGCGACCGACCACCCCAATGGTGCGAAGCCCACCACGTCCGCGAATGGCAACACGGAGGCCCGACCGAGCTCGGGAACCTCGTGTTGGAATGCTCCCGCCATCACCACCTCGTCCACCAACCCGGGTGGCACACCAAACTCCTCCCCGACGCCACCTACAAGATCACCACACCCACCGGACGAGTCATCCAGAGCCGACCACCCGGACGACCACCCGACCTCTTCGGTGAGCAGCGGAGGGCGGCGTGATGTCCAGCGACTCAGAGGCCCAGCTGGGCGAGACGCGTGCTGACGCGGGCGTCGGTGGAGACGACCGGCGACTCGTCGCCCACCCAAGGGTCGCCGCCGAAGTAGCTCTGGAAGATCTTCTCGGCGGTGCGGGTGGCGAGGGCCTGGGTGGTGAGGGTCGGGTTGGGGCCGCCGAGGCCGTTCGCCAGGGCCGAGTTGTCGGCGATGAAGAGGCCGCGGACACCACGGGCCTCGGCGTTGGCGTCGAGCACCGAGTCGGCCTCCGACTGGCCCATCCGCATCGTCGACTGGACGTGCAGGATCAGCGGCGCCCAGTCGATCCGGTACACGGACCGGGCGCCGGCACCCCGCAGCAGCGCCACCGCCTTCCCCACCAGGTACTCCCGGTTGGCCAGCGTGCGGGGCGTGCGCTCCCGCTGGCGGAACGTCACCTTGGCGACGGGACCGTTGGCGTCGGCCGGGAAGACGGAGGGCGTCACCCGGTTCTGGGCCTCGACATCGTCGTCGGTGATCACCAGCACGTTGAGGAGGTTGTCGGCGTTGCCCGCCAGCGCATCCTTCAGCTCCGGGCCGATCAGCCGCCCGGCCGGGCCGTCCCACGGGCCCGTGGCGCCCCGCCCGTTGCCGTAGCCGCCCCGGATGCCGCTGTCGGACAGCGCGAGGCTGAACGCCTGCAGCGCCGGCGGCAGGCCGACGTTCTCGAGCCCGCCGTAGCCCGGGAAGTCGCACCGGGCCGAGGAGCCGACGCCCTTGCTGTTGCCCGTGTACTCGTCGAAGGAGCCGACGACCCAGTCGAAGAAGTGGTCGGTGTAACCCCGCCCCACCCAGTCGTTGGGGTTGGGGAGGCCGCTGCGGAACCACAGCCGGGGCGACTCCGTGCAGCCCGCCGCCAGCACGACCACCCGCGCGTCCTCCAGGTGCGTCGAACCGTCCGAGTTGTCGCGCCAGCTCACGCCGCTCGCGACCAGCGAGCCGTCCCGCCGCGCCGTGTGCACCTTCGAGGCGAAGGCGTCGGTCACGAGCGTGACGGGCTTGCCTCCCAGGGCCCACACGTCGGCGGTCAGCGCCATGGGGACGTAGCTGTTGTCGGTCGAGCGCTTGGCGAACTGGTTGCGCGGCGCGCTCACCGGTTCCATGCAGCCCTGGAAGCAGTGCCCGCAGAACGTGCAGCCGGTGGCCGCCGGGTAGTGCAGCTCGTCGGTGTTGCGGGTGCGGCCGGCGGTGCCGCCGGGTTGGAGGATGGCGTTCTCCTGCGGCCGGAACGACGCCCCGGTCGTGGTCTTCGTGGTCTGCACCGGGATCCCGAGCGTCTCCGCGCCGTCGAAGAACCGCTCCTCCTTGGTGCCCATGGCGGCGGTCTGCACGGGCAGCGTCGCCTCCACCCACTGGTAGTACGGCACCAGCTCGCCGTAGCCGAAGGGGAACCGGTGGGCCACGTCGTAGGCGCCGGCGTCGGGCCCCGCGTAGTCGGCGAACACGCCGGGATAGGCCCGGGGCGAGTTGCCGTAGTAGTGCTGCGTCGTCCCGCCGACGCCCGACAGCTGCCACAGGAACGAGTTCTGCGGCGTCTCCCGGAACCACGCCGGCTTGTCGCGGTCGCCGGGGCCGAAGCGGAGGTACCCGGTGAGCGGGTTGTTGGCGTCGTTCTCGAAGTGGGTCCACTCGTCGCGGGGCGACCCGTGGCGGGGGCCGGCCTCCAGCAGCAACACGTCGAGGCCCCGGGCGGCCAGCTCCTTGGCCACCACCGGTCCGCCGCCCCCGGCGCCGACCACGATCACGTCACGCATCAGTCGCTGACCTCCGTGCGGTCCTGGTAGTAGCCCTTCAGCTCGTCCCAGCCGTCGCTGGTGCCGCCGTAGCCGGTGAGACCCCAGCCGACGGGGGTCGACGTGAGGGTCCGGGTCGTGCGGTCGAACACCGCCCACTCGCTGTAGGAGCCGAAGGCGGGGAACTCCAGCAGGGCGCCGCCCACGAACCGCAGCAACCCCGACACCGACTCGTGCAGCGGCTCCGGCAGCGAGGCGTCGAGGACCCCGACGATGTCGGGGTCGGCGCCCTCGACGAGCGAGAACGCCTTGGCCTTGTCGGCGTACGACAGCCGGGCGAACGGCGACAGGAACGGCCCGTTGATCGCCAGCGGGTTCACCTGGGTGGCGACCAGGTTGAGCAGGAGGGCGATCACCAGCGAGAGCGGCAGCGTCTCGTCGTCGGCCAGCACCAGGCCCAGCAGCCGGTCGAGCCTGGAGACCGTGTCGGGCAGCAGCTGTTGCAGCTCGAGCGGCAGTAGCACGCCCAGGTCGGCGGAGGCGGTGGCCAGCCCGGTGACGACCGGCCGCAGCAGCTCCTGGGGCAGCGGCACGAAGTTGTCGAGCGCCTGGATCATGAAGTCGGTGGCCTTGGCGTCGAGGGCGCCGGGCTCGGTACGAGGTGTGCCCTGGCTGCGCGAGTAGGCGTCCGGGCCGGGCACGACGAAGGTGGTGAGCCCGTTCAGCGTGTCGCGGGCCAGCTCGGCGAGCACGGGTTGCAGGGTCCCGACGCCGACGGGCGGCAGCTGCAACGGGCCCGCGCCGGCGACGTCGGATCGGAGCAGGCCTCCGGTCCCGAAGGCGGCACCGAGCACACCGACCCGAGCCAGGAACACCCGGCGGGAGAGGGCATCTGAAGCGGTCATCTGGCTACGTCCCGAATCTCAGCTGCCCGCCTGGCCCAGGACGCCTGGACGCCCGGCGTTCTACCACCCCCGCCCACGGGGTTCAGTGACACTCGTCCAGTAGACGCCGCCGCTTGGTCAGCGACGGGGGTCGGACGCTTCGGATGCCTCCGGGCCGGCGATCGCGGCCAGCAGGTCGGCGCGGGCGCGGGCGACACGCGAGCGGATCGTGCCTACCGGGCACCCCGCCACCTGGGCGGCCTCCTCGTAGGAGAGGCCCAGGACCTGCGTGAGGGTGAAAGCCGTGCGCCGGTCGGGGCTCAGCCCGGCCAGCACGAGATCGAGCTCCACCTCGCCCGCCCGCGCCGGCACGTCCAGCGCCTCCGCTCCCCGGCGCAACAGCGCCCGCCGGCGACGGGTCCGCCGCCGGATCGTGTCGGCGCACGCCCGCCGGGCGATGCTCAGCAGCCACGTCCGGGCCGAGGCGTCGCCCCGGAACCGCGTAATCGCCCCGACCGCCCGCAGATAGGTGTCCTGGGTGAGGTCGTCGGCGCTCTGGCGGTCGACGAGGTGGGCGCAGAGCCGCCAGACGTCGCCCTGGGTCCGCCGGACGAACCCGGCGAACGCCACACGATCGCCGTCACGGGCCGCCAGGGCCAGGCGAGTCACCTCGTCGGACGACACGACCCCCATTCTTGACCGAACGTGATGCCCCTCGCCCGCGGGTGACGTGGGAACTGGGGGTTCCTCGTGAGCGACCATGGAGGTATGCGATGCGATCAAGCCCACGAGGCGATCTCCGCCCGCCTCGACGGCGAGCTCCCCCCGCTCGAAGACGCAGCGCTCGACGCCCACCTCGAGAGCTGCACGGCCTGCCAGAGCCACGCCCACGCCCTGGCCGGGCTGCATCGAAGCCTGCGAGTTCGCCCTGCCGACCCCGTCCCCGACCTGACCGGCGAGATCATGGCCATGACGGCCCCGCACCTCCCGAGCCCGGCCCCGGCCCGCCGGGAGCAGGGGGCCGTCGAGTGGGCCCGCTACGGGCTGTTCACCGTGGCGGTGACCCAGCTGCTGCTGGCGCTGCCGCTGCTGGTGCTCGGCTCCGACTCCGCCAGCGCCCTGCACACGACCCGCGAGCTGGGGGCGTTCAGCCTGGCGCTGGCGTTCGGGATGCTGGTGGTGTCGTGGCAGCCCCGGCGGGCCAACGGTCTGCTGCCGATGGCGGTGGCGCTGGCCGCGGGCCTGACGGTCACCGCCCTGGCCGACATGGTGAACGGCCACTCGCCTGTCGTCGGCGAGGCCCCCCACCTGCTGGAGCTCGTCGGCGTCCTGCTCCTGTGGCGCCTCGCCTCTACCACCGGCGACCGAAACGAAACTGCGTGGCCGGTGGCTGCCTGAGGGCCACCGACCACGCAGTTTCCGGGTCTCAGCTGCTGCCGGCCGACTTGCGGCTGCGGGTCAGCGCGAAGCCGCCCGTCGCGAGGCCTGCGGCACCGAGGACGATGCCGGCGATGGCCAGGCCGTCGGAGCCGCCGTCGTCGGAGTCGTCGGAGCTCGACGAGGCCTCCTCGGTGGCGACCGCCTCGGCCTCGGGCTCCTCCTCTTCGGCCGCTCCGCCGTGCTCGTCCGCGGCGGCCGGGCCGATCAGCACGGCCGGCGACGGATGCTCGGGCTCCTCGCCCTCACCCGTGTACTCCTCGATCCACGCCGTCTCGCCGTCCGGGCACTTCTGCACGGTCTTGAAGAAGAGGTACTCGCCCTCGGTCTCGGGGGTGGTGAAGCCCAGCGTGAAGGTGTCGCGGTAGCCGTCGGGCAGCTCGTTGCCCGGGTCGGCGGTGAACGTCACGGACTTCATCCGCTCGGTGATCTCCCCACCCTCGCCGTCGTCGACCGGCGTGGCGAGGTCCTCGTTCTGGACGCTGATCTTCCAGCCGGGATGTATCTGGGGCGTCACGGAGTTGAGGCTTGCGGGAACCTCGACGACGAGCTGGTTGGTGGGCGACGCCTCGCAGCCGTGCCCGACCGACAGGGTCACGGTGTCGTGCGAGCCCGCCGCGACCTCGTCCTTGTCGGGCGAGATGTGGGCGCCCGCCGGGGCCGCCAGCAGCGCCAGGGCGCCGGCAGCGATGCCGAGCGGTGGCAGCACGCGAACGATCTTGCTCATGGTTCCTCCTCCGTGGGGCTGTCCCACTGGGAGATGAGTCGCCTGCGCCCGTCGTGGAGTTCCCGACCGGGCACGGAGCGCGGCGCGCCCTAATCTGGCGGGTGATGGTCGGGCGGACGGTCATGTTGGCCGGAGCTGCAGTGGTCGCAGGCGCGGGTTTCCTGCCGTGGGTGCGAACCGGGGAGCGCGAGCGCACCGCGTTCGAGCTGATCGACGCGGCCCGCACGCTGCACTTCCTCGACTCGGGCGTGCTGCGTCTGCTCGCCGCGGCGTTCTACTTCGTGCCGCTGGCGGCGGCGCTCGGCTGGGTGGCGGAGCTGTCGCAGCAGCCGCGCCTCGCCCGGGCGCTGGCCGGACTGACCGCGCTGTTCGGGGCGCTGGTCGCGCTCGGCGTGGAGACGGCCGCGGTCCCGGCGCTCGCCGGGGTGCGCGCCACCCTCGTCGCCGCGGTGGCGGTCATCGTCGGCGGTACCTACGAACTCCTGGAGAGGCGGACGACATGAGTTGGCCCACGAACCCCGACGACCCGTTCGGCACTGCGCCGACCGCCCCGACACCTCCCTCACCCCCACCTCCGCCGCCACCCCCTCCTCCACCACCGCC
>DATHJB010000188.1 GCA_035316325.1 Acidimicrobiales bacterium | reverse complement strand
CCACCTCGCACTGCCAGCGCCCCCGCAACGCCCGGAAGGCGAACACCGCGGTGGCCACGACCGCCACCACGAGCACCTCCAGCAGCAGCACGGCCACGGCGACCAGCGTGGCCAGCAACACGGCCCACACCACGATCCCGGCCATCTCGTCGAACCGCTCGACCAGCTGCGACGGGTGGGCTACTTCCTTCTTGGTCACGCCGTCGGCGGCGACGCCGGCTCGGGTTCGCTCCTGCTGGTCGGAGGTGCGCATGCCGAAGTACCACCGTGACATGGTCAGGCGCAGCGGCGGCGGGGCCAGCGCTACCCGCACGGTCCAGTGGCCGCCCTGGGGGTCGACGACCGGTTCGGTGCCGGCCAGGTGGCGCAGGCTGCGCCTGGCCACCCGGTACTGCAGGTAGACGATCGAGCCGACGGCGTACGCCACGCCCACCAGCCCGATGCCGACGACCAGCTCGGCGACGATCTCGACCACGACCTCCACGGCCCTTGTCTAGGCCATGTCCAACGACTCCGGCCTGCGAGTCCCGAGCCAGGACCGCCACCGGCCGGGCCCAACGACGCCCCCCGGCTCGGTAGCGCCGGTTCGGTGCGACCGTCGGCGGTCTGGCGGCTCGAGATATGTGCGCGTCGGAGCGGGTCAAGATCACCGGACAGGCCCTAGCCCAGCACTCCAGCAGCGGCCTCAACCGGCCACCGACAACGCCCGGAGGGCGTCGTCGGGGTCGCCGTTCAACATGACCAACACCCAGAACCCGCCGTCCACAATCGGCAGGTCGGCAGCGACCTCGGGGATGCGTCCAAGGTGGCGTCACCTCCCAATCTCAACCGGGGGCCGAGAACCTCGTGGCCAGGGATTCGAGTCCCTCATCACCCATCAGAGAGCGCGGCGGCCACTGCACAGGCGTGTCAACAGCGGGCCATATCTGACTGACAAATCGTTCAGGCTCTCCTGAGTCAGTTGTTGCACCCATTGTTCCATCGACTACGGGAACCAGCGGAAGCAATACTTGAAACGCGAGTTTGTAGACCACGAAAGTCGACACAAGTAGCGTCGGCTGATGCGGTCGCGAGTCACCCGGGTTGGCATGATGCAGTAGATCCCTCGCCGAGTGTGCTGCCCACCGGCCACCGTTATAGGCACCTAGATAGACCAACGAGTTCCTTGACGGTTGACGAGCGATGGCAAGGTCCATCGGATAGAAGCGGGGTACCACGGACCCGGTCACGCGATCGATGAGGATGGCCATCTTCATCGCCCACGTGCCGATCAGCACCTGATGGTGAGGAGGTAGGGGGACACACTCACCCCAGAGCATCGGGCGCAGGATCGCCGAGACGTCGTTCTCGAGTGTGCCTAGCCAGTCGTTGTTGCAAGGGCGGCACACGTGCGTGGTGATATCGATCTCGCGCCTGGGCTTGCGAAGTCCCGGCAACGGCGAGAGAACTCGTCCCATCGTCCGGAACTCTTTCGACACCCATCTCGGCCAGATGTGCTCATCGGTGAGCTCCTCCGAGCTTCCACAGAATGGGCAAGTGGCATCAGCGGGAGGAAGCCGGCTGTCGTCCGTCTGCATCTCGGCATCATCAAGGTCGAGCTGTGCCAGAGGAAAGGTCAGCTCCGCCCATCCGCCGCGGAGCCGCAATGACGCCAATTCGGTACAACCTTGGTGGCAAACACCGAAGAGGTAGATCTCCTCTCCCGGGTGCATGGAGCCGGAACTGGCCATGTGCTCCGGGCCCCATGGCCAACACACATACCAACTACCGCTAGCGGTTCCTCCAATAAAGCGGTGTGGATCACGAACCCTCACAACGGGATGCCCGCATCCCAGGCAAGGGCCCCGCCGCCACTCGGGAAGCCCTGGGTTGTCGAGACGCCGAGGTCGGCGCGGCGCTCCTCCGCGCACTCCCGAGGGAGCCGCCCCATGGGTACGGTTACGTCCACCGATGACCGTCGAGGTGATGTTCGAGGCGTGCCTCCATGATGACCAGTCAGGTCGCGACGGGTCGCCTTCCGCTGATCCGACCAGCAACGACACCTTGAGCGTCTCGTCGGCCGCTTCGGAGTAGGCCTGCAGCGAAACCACGAGCATGCCGCCGGCGTCCGGCAGGCTTGCCGGAGCGACATCCCGCACCCACTCGACTCGGTAGACGGTCCCACCATTGACACGCAGATGGGTCGGCGGCCGACCACGTCCGCCTTGGAACGATGCCTCCAGCCGCGTTGGCGTCCGATGCGCTTGATCAGTGTCCACCGGAGTCCTCAACCACGCACCTCACGATAGAACACACGTTTGCGTGCGTCGGGGCCTTTCTGCTGGCGGCTGGCTGTGCCTACCGGACTGCTCAACTGCTGCACTGCGCTCGGTCATGGGCTGCGTCGCCGCTCCTTGCTCGATGACATCGTGGCGACCGAGCGTCAAGAGCAGCCAGACCCGCCTTCATGTACCCGGCGTAGGGATCGCCGTCGTCACCGACGAGAAGCGTCGGCGCCCTCGGCCATCCCCAGGTCGCCCAACTCGACGACGCCACCCTCGAGACCCGCCTCCTCCGGTCGCCCGCCACCGCTTCGACCTCCCCGAAGAAGCCAGCCCCCGGTCGCGGAACCGGCCACCCCATCGGCGGTACATAACACCACCTAGGTCAATCACCGCGACCCGCTCGATTCACTGAAACCATCCGAAGCACTCGACCAAGCGTTGCGATAACCCCCTGAGACCAAGGCGCCTATCGCGCTGCCGAGTACTTCTTGAGCGCTGTTAGCGCCGGCCCGCAGCGCCTTCAAGGCCGATGGTCGCCAACGGGACTCAAACCCTCGACCACAGCCGCAGTAGTCGGCGACTACCAGGAGGTACGCGGCAGATGCCAGCACGACCCCCGGCCACGTACGGATCCGCCGCCGAAGGTAACGGGACAACCTCCGGGAACCACCATCGCTGCCGCTACCAGGAGGTACGTGATCCCGTACCGAGGTACGGGTTGCGGGTGGTGGACCCAACAGGACTCCAACCCCTGAAATCGCAGACCTTCGTCCTCCTCCTGCGATGGATCCGGGACGGTGGCTTCAGCGACCTGCCGTCAGCCAGGCCGAGGCCAGGGGCCCCACATGACGCCACGCTGTGATCGGTGTCAACACCCGCACATGGCGGCGCTTCTCGCGCTGTTGCCATCGTCTGATGGTGTGGTCTGATCGAGTGATGCGGTTCGGGGTCCATCTGCCCCAGTTCGGTCGGGCGGCGTCGGACGACACCCGCAGGTCGGAGCTGTCTGGCGGCAGCCTCGGTGGCGTGTGCGTAGAGCTGACTGCTCGCCCCGGGGGGCGTAGCGTCGGGTCATGACGCAGGACCGTTTCGAGGTGGTGTGCGAGATCGAGCCGGCGACGACGCCCGATCTCACCCGGGTGCGGCACCAGATCGGCGTGATGGCGCCGGTGGCGACGTCGTTCCTGATCCCCGACAACCACATCGGCCGGGCCACCGTGTCCAGCATCGCGGTCGCACACGAGGTCCAGGCCATGGGCGGGCAGGCGGTCGCCTGCCTCAACGCCCGTGACCGCAACCTGCTCGGCTTCGAGCGCGACCTGCTGACCGCCGCCGCGTACGGCGTCGAGGAATTCCTGTTCGTCTACGGCGACAAGCCCACTACCGGCGGGCGGACCAGCGAGCTCACCGTCCGGTCGATGATCGAGCACGCCCGGGCCGCCACCGGGTCCACTGCCCTGGCCAGCAGCCGGCCCTTCCGCCTCGGCGCCACCACCCGGCTCACGCCGGTCCCCGCCTGGAAGCACGAGGCCGACTTCCTGTTCGTGCAGGTCGGCTTCTCCCTCGATCGACTGCTTGCCTGGCGGGACACGATCGGCGCCGACATCGCCGCCGGCACCGACGTCTACGCCGGCGTGATGGTCGTCGCCTCGGCGGCGATGGCCCGGCGCTTACTCGCCACCATCCCCGACATCGAGATCCCCGATGCGCTCGTCCAGCGCCTGGAGACCGACTCCGACGCCGGCATCGACCTGGCGGTCGACATCGTCGAGGGCATCCGGTCCAGCGGCGCCTTCACCGGCGTCCACCTGGTCCCGGTCACCCGCTACCGGCAGGTCGCCGCCCGCCTCGAACAACTCCGCCGCTGAGACCGACGCGACCCCTCGATCCCCGCGGCGGCTGCAACTTGCAGACCGGCACCGAACTCGACCAGCCGGCCGCGGCAACCAGGACCTCCGCACTGGAGCTCTGTGGTGAACGCCAGGGCTGCCTCGGCACCGCGATGCACCCATCCACGCGCCTACTCGGGCAGGAGCCGACGGTGGTCCTTGGGGACCAGGGACCAGATGGCGTCGGCGTCGGGTGGGGAGAGCTCGAAGCAGCCGGACCGGAGCTTGGTGGTGGGCAGGTGGCCGCGCATCTTGGCCAAAGGGATCGGCGGGACCTCGCGAAGGTCGGCCCGGCGTCGGTAGCCGCCCTCGATGACGTCGCTGGGTTCCGGCTCGGCGCCGGTGACCACGCCCACGATGGCGACGGCCTGGAAGGACTCGCCCTTCGGGAACGCCGTGCGGGGCGAGTAGACGAACACCCGGTCGCCCTCCTGCATCCGACGCAGCGGGGCCAGCTTCCCGTGGTTGGCCATGATGAACCC
>DATHJB010000187.1 GCA_035316325.1 Acidimicrobiales bacterium | reverse complement strand
ACCCGACCCGCCGCCGCCGCCAGGGTCGGCATACAGCGACGGCGGTGATCCGAGCCTGGCTTCACCGGGTGGCTGGTGGTGGTTCGTCGTCGTCGTTGCTGGTCTGGTGGCGTTGTTCGTGGTTCCAGGCCCATCAGTTGTGGGTGTCGCAGCGTGCTCGTGCGTTCTGCTGGGTGGTCTCGCCGTTGTGGCTGCGTGGGGTGACGTGGTCGATGTGACCGTTCTCGGCGGGCTCGGTGCATCCGGGGTGTGTGCACCAGCGGTCGCGTAGCTCGATGGCGCGGCGTAGGCCGCCGGTGAAGAACCTGGCTCGTTTGGACAGGTCGATCACCCGTGATCGCGGCCCGTGGATGATCCGTTCGATGTCGGCCTCTCCGAGGTAGGGCACCAGCAACCCGGGGGCGATCACGGTTCCCGATGCCAGCTCGCACATGCGGGCGACGGTGTCGGGGCCGATGTGCACGCTGAACAACGGCCGCGGTGACCCGTCTGGGCTCTTGCGGGGTTGGTGCGCCGCCGAGCGACGCGCCATCTCGGTCAAGGCGTCGGCACGACGTTGCGACGGGCTGCGGGTGAGGTGCTCGGGTCGGGTGTCGTCGCCCCAGACGGCTCTGGCGTCGGCGCAGTCGACGTCGAACAGGTCCTTCTCGATGCGGGCGAGCTCGCCGGCCACGATGGCGCCGCCGATCGCGTCGAGGGTGCCGTCGATGCGCACCATGGCCCGCAGGATCTCGGTGACATGCAGGTTGCGTGACAAGTGGTCGTCGTCGCCCTGGGCCTCCTCGCCGTCGTCGTCCACGACGGCCTCCCAGTAGCGCAGCACCCGGCACAGGCCATCGAACGACAGCGTCTTGGCGTGCGCCACCAGCTCGGCTTCTGCTGCGCCGAACGCATCCGCGACGACCTTGCGGTGCGAAGCGGCACGTCGTGACAGCTCGACAGCGCGGTTGCGGTCGATGTCGCCGGTCTCGAAGACCTCTTTGGTGAGCGGCGCCTGTCGCAGTCGCTTGGCGAGTCCTACGACGGCTTTCGCAGCGGTGGGCGACATGTCGGCAGTGCGCGACAGCCAGGCCCAGAACGCCTTCGATCCGTCGGCACGCCACAACTTGCGCTCGTCGAGGATGTCGGTGAAACGGGAACGTTGGGCAGCGAACATCGATTCGAGCCGATGGAACTCGGCCATGGCCCCGACGACCTGCTCGTCGGTGACATCGGCACCGGATTGCGCCCGCAGCGACCCGATGCCCTCACGTACCATCGCCAGCCCTTCCATGCCCCCAAGTCTAGTCCGACACGAACACACGTTCGCGCACTACGCCGTAAGGCATGCACCTACCCCAGATGTAGTGGTCGGTCAGGGGTCATCGAGGTCCGCACGGGCCCACGCCTACAGGGATCGCCTCGGGTCGAGCGGCGCGGTTGCCGCGCGGGCCATGGAGTCCTGGTGGAAGGTGGCCACGAGCGTCCCGTCCTCGGTGAACACGCGGCCGTCCCCGTAGACCCGCCCCGTGGCGGCCTTGGTCGCTTCGTGGCGGACGAGCAGCCACTGCGAGACGTCGAAGCGGTCGAGGAAGTGCATCGTGTGGGCGATCACGCCCGTGGAGATGCCGGCGTGGGCGTCCTCGATGTGCACCTCGTCGCGGTGCGGACGCATGCCGAGGCCGATGATGCTGCCGCACGTCGCCCAGGTCAGCACGGCCTGGTTGGCCGCCGACCCGGCGAGCGGCCGCTCGAAGCGGTGCCAGGCCATCTCGACCGGCACACCACCCGTCTCGTGGTCACCCGGCACCGGCCGCAGCTCGGCGCCGGGGAACACCTGGCCGGGGCCCGTCGCCAGCTCGGCGGGCGTCGGGACCGCTGGCATCTCGGGCTCGTGGCGCATCAGGTCGTCGTCGACCACGTTCAGCAGGACGGTGGCCCGGCTCAACAGCTTTCCCCCCTGGACTGCCGTCACGGTGTCGCTGGCCCACGTGCGACCCGCCTGCAGCGACTCGACCACGAGCTCGATGGGCTGGGCATACGTGCCGGCCCGGGCGAACACGGCGTGCACCGACCGAACGTCCTTCGCCCCGCCCGCCGCCTGGTCGGACGCCATGATCATCTGCGCCAGCAGTTGGCCGCTGTAGACGACGTCGCGACCCTCCGCCGACTCCGACGGCTGGAAGACGTCGTAGCGCCCCTCACCCACCTCGGTCACCTGCAACAGGTCGGGCAGATCGCTCATGGGTCCCTCCCCCTCGATCGGCGCACGCTCGTGCTCGAAAGTTTGACTGGGTCAGAACCTAGTGCAACCCCGCGGCCATTCTCATAGTCTCCTCTTCGAGATTGTCGAAGGGGGGAACATGCAACGACTGTTGAGCGACATCGCCGTCGTCGAGCTGGCCGAGGGGGCCGTCGGCGGCTACTGCGGCAAGATGTTCGCCGACCTCGGCGCCGACGTGGTGAAGGTGGAGCGACCCGAGGGCGACCCGCTCCGCCGCCTGCCGTGGGGGCCCACGGCGCCGGACGGGACGAAGCGCAGCGGCGCCTTCCTCCACTTCGGCACCAACAAGCGCAGCGTGGTCGTCGACCCGTCGTCGCCCGGAGCGATCGACCGCCTCTGGGCGCTCCTGGCCCATGCCGACCTGGTGATCGAGGCGCCCGAGATGGGGTCGCTCGCGTCGTACGGGCTGAGCTGGGAGCAGGTCCACGAGCGCCTGCCCCGCCTGGTGGTCGTGTGCATCACCGGCTTCGGCGCCACCGGCCCCTACGCCGGCTACCGCTGGAGCGACCTGGTCGCCCAGGCAGCCAGCGGCACCATGCTCCTCCAGGACGACCCCGACCAGGACCCGGTGAAGCTCCCCGGCCACCTCGCCAGCTGCATGGTCGCCAACATCGCCGCCCTGGGGGGCCTGGGGGCCGTGCTGGCGGCGCGGGCATCGGGCGTCGGCTCCTTCGTGGACTGCGCGGCGTCCGAGGCGCTGGCCACCCAACCGCTGAAGGCCACCTGGCTCCTCGCCTACCAGTACTGGGACGGGAACCTGGTCGGCGCTCCCGGCACGAGCGCCGCGTCGACGCTGATCCCCATGGGCGTGTTCCCGTGCGGCGACGGGCACGTGGCCATGATGTCGACCCCGCAGCAGCTCGAGGAGCTGCTCGACGTGCTCGACGACGACGACCTGCGCGCGGCGTTCGCCCGGCCCGACGCCTTCGAGCGGCCGGACACCAAGGAGGCGATCGACGCCGCCCTCTACCCGTGGCTGTTCGCGCGGACCCGGGCCGAGATCACGACGGCCGCCCAGGCGCGCGGTTGGCCGCTGGCCGGCGTCAACACCCCGGAGGAGGTCCTGGGGGCGGACCACCTGCACCAGCGCGGGTTCTGGGTCCACGTCGACGACCCGGTCGCCGGGGCGGTCGACCTGCCGGGGCCGCCGACCCGGTTCGCCGAGGGCGGGTTCTCCATCCGGCGACTGGCCCCGTCGCTGGGCGAGCACGACGACGAGATCGCTCTCGAGGTGGGCACGACCGACACCGGCGACGGCGCGGCGCGGGACGAGACGTCCGGAGTCGCATCGGTGGGGTCGGTCGCCACGACACCGCCGCTGGCGGGGGTGCGGGTGGTCGACCTCACGGCCGTCTGGTCGGGGCCGTACGCCACGATGCTGCTGGCCGACCTCGGTGCCGAGGTCATCAGGGTCGAGAACCCGTTCGTCCTCCCGCCGACGACCAAGGGGTACCAGGCCCGGCCCACCCTGGCGAGCGCCGGCGCGCTGGGCGACCTGTACGGCCCCAGGGACCCGGAGCGACCCGACCGCCCCTACAACCGGCACGCCATGAACAACTCGCTCGCCCGGAACAAGCTGTCGGTCACCATCGACACCCGCCAGGACGAGGGCCGCGAGCTGCTCTACCGGCTCGTCGAGCGTTCGGACGTGCTCATCGACAACTTCAAGGCCAACGGTCTGACCAAGATCGGGATCCAGATCAGCGAGCTGCAACGCCGCAACCCCCGGCTGGTCGTCGTGCGCATGCCACCGACCGGGACCACGGGCGACTGGGCACACTACACCGGCTTCGGCGCCCAGTTCGACGGGCTGTCCGGGCTCCTGTGGCTGTGCGGACACCCCGACGCCGACCTGGTACAGACACCGTGGACCACCTACATGGACGGGGCGTCGGGGCCCGCGGCCGCGTTCGCCGCCCTGGCGGCCCTGCACTACCGCGACGCCACCGGACGGGGGCAGGTGGTGGAGGTCGTGCAGTTGGAGAACGTCGTCCAGCACCTGGGCGACGTCATGGTCGACGCTCAACTGGGCGTCCCACCCGCCCGGCTCGGCAACCGCGACCGGGCGGACGCACCCCAGGGGCTCTACCGGTGCCGGGACGACGAGCCGGGCGACGACCAGGACGACGGACCGGGCCCGCGGCGGTGGCTGGCCGTGTCGGTGACCAGCGATCGGGAGTGGGCGGCCCTGGCCAAGGTCGTCGGGCGGCCCGAGCTGGCCGACAACGCCCGCTTCGCCGAGGCGCCCTCGCGACAGGCCCACCACGACGAGCTCGACGAGCTGCTCGCCGGGTGGGCGGCCGGCGAGGATGCGGTCGAGGCGTTCCACGCCCTCCAGGCCGAGGGCGTGCCCGCGGCCCCGATCATGAGCACCGCGGCCTTCAGCGAGGACCCGCAGATCCGGGCGCGGGGCTGGCTGCAGTCGCTGCACAGCATCGACGTGGGCACCCACCGGCACCCGGGCCTGCCCTACCGGGGAGTGCCCCAGGCGTGGAACCACGGCTCGCCGTCGCTGGGCCAGCACAACGACTACGTCTATCGGGAGGTCCTGGGCGTGTCCGACGACGATCTCGAGCGCTACCGGGCAGCCCGCATCCTCGCCGACGACTACCTCGACCCCGACGGGCGTCCCTGCTGAGGCGACCCGACCCCGCACGCCGGCGGGGGGCAAATTTGAACTCCATCCAAGTTTCTGGATCCATCTGTTACTGTAACTCTCATAGTTAGTTCAACGACTCTTGAGCGAGAGCCGAGCGGGTCGAGGGGGAACCTGATGGATCGACGTAGGGGTACATGGCCGTTCGTCGCCTGGGCGGCGATCCTGGCGCTGCTCGCTGCCGCCTGTGGAGGCGACGACAGCGATGCGGCTGGCGGCGACGGGGTTGGCGGGGGCGGCGAGGACGAGCAGTGCACGGCGGAGCGGGCGGGCGGCTCGCTCACCGTGGGGACCGGGTTGCCCTTCACGGGCATGAGCCCCTACGTCGTCCTGGGCACCGGTCAGGCGGGCGGCGACTACATGAGCGCCTTCTACGACACGCTGATGCGCTACGACGCCACCACCCAGGAGTTCGAGCCCAACGTCGCCGAGTCGCTCGAGCCCAACGACGACTTCACCGAGTGGACGCTCACCCTGCGCCCCGACGTCACGTTCGGCAACGGCGACCCGCTCACGACCGCCGACGTGGTGGCCCACATCGAGAAGATGGGCACGTCGCGGGTCCGCGCCGCGGGCATGGCCAACGCCATCGAGGGCATGCAGGTCGTCGACGACCTGACGATGGTCTTCGACGTCGGCGAGCCCTGGGGCAACTTCCCCTACGTCCTCGCCACGGAGCCGGGCTGGGTGCCCAACTCGCGCGTCGTCGCGGAGCGCGGCGACGACGCCTTCAACCTCGATGCAGCGGGCGCCGGCGTCGGGCCCTACGAGGTCGAGCGGTTCGCGGAGGACGAAGAGGTCGTCCTGACCGCCAAGGACGACTACTGGGGCGGGCCGGTCTGCATCGAGACCCTCACGTTCCAGTACGTAGTCGGCGGCCAGGCGACCTACGAGGCGTTCCAGCAGGGCGAGTTCGACACCGCCTTCCTGTCGGAGGTCGTGGTCGCCACCGAGGCCGGGGAAGCCGGCGACCTGGGGTTCGAGGCACCGGTCGGCGCACTCGGCTACGTCCTCGCCGACCAGGGCATCACCGGCCGGACCGACTCCCCGTTCAAGGACAAGCGGGTGCGTGAGGCGATGCAGCTCGCGGTCGACTACGACGCGATCAACGAGCGGCTGTTCGGCGGCGTCGGCATCACCGACTCGGCGATCGTGCCGGCCGACTCCCCCGTCGACCCCGGCGTGGACGGCCCACCCTACGACCCGGACCGTGCCACCGAGCTGGTGGAGGAGCTGGAGGCCGACGGGACATGGGACGGCACCATCGACCTGCTCGTCTCCAACACCCCGGTGAACACCGAGATGGGTGTGCTGTTCGAGGCGATGTGGGAGGCGGTCGGCATCGACGTGACCGTCGAGCAGGTCAGCCCGGCGGAATCGTCGCGGCGCGTGATCCTCGAGCCCAACTTCGAGGTCGCCAACAACGGCTTCGCCGTGCTCGACCCGGCGCCGTGGTCGACCCTCAACGGGTTGGCCACCGACAGCCCACGCCAGCGGGCCGGCTTCGCGAGCCCCGCCATGGACGAGGCGCTGGCCAACCTGAGGGCAGCGGCCGACATCGACGAGACGAAGGCGGCGCTGGCCGAGGTCCAGGAGGTCTGGAACGAGGAGTTCCCGCTCATCGTCTGGAACCACTCGATCTGGGGCGTCCTCGTCGCCGACCGGGTCCACGGGATGGAGTACGGCCCGGATGCGACGCCCTACTACCACCACGCCTGGGTCGACTAGCCACCAGAGAGGAACCGACCGATGGAGCTGGAGCTCACCTCCGACCAGGAGCTGTTCGTCGACACGGCGCGGAGGTTCCTGACCGACACGTGCCCGCCCGCCGAGCTGCGCAACCTGCGGCACTCACCTGAAGGCTTCGATCGTGCCTACTGGCGGCAAGGGGCCGAGCTGGGATGGACGTCGCTGCTGGTCGCCGACGACGACGGTGGCGGCAGCGTCTCCGGTGCGGGTGTCCGCGACCTCGCCCTCGTGGCCAACGAGCTCGGCCGGCACGCGGCGCCGGGGCCGTTGCTCCCGACCAACGTGGTCGCGGCCGCCCTCTCGAGGTTCGGCACCGGCGAGCAGAAGGCGCAAGAGCTACGAGGCCTGCTCACGGGCGACCTCGTCGCGACCTGGTGCCTGACCGGGCCCCGGCCTCTCGACGACGTGGGCGACGTCCGGCTCGCGGCCACCGAGACCGGGGCGGGCTTCCGGCTCACCGGACGGAAGAGCCTCGTCGAGGCGGGGGCCCAAGCCGACGTCCTCCTCGTGGTCGCCCGCGACGACGACCGCCTCACGCAGGTGCTCGTCCCCGCCGATGCACCGGGCGTGACGATCGCCCCCTTGCACAGCCTCGACCTGACGCGGCGGTTCGCCGAGATCACGTTCTCCGAGGTCGAGGTGCCGGCGACCGCCGTCGTCGGCGAGCCCGGCGAGGGGCAAGGCGACGTCGATGCCCTGCTCCGGCTGGCGATCGTGATCCAGCTGGCCGAGATGGTCGGGGCGATGGGCCGCGCCCTCGACATCACGATCGAATGGGCGTTCGATCGCTACACGTTCGGGCGTCCGCTGGCCTCGTACCAGGAGCTCAAGCATCGCTTCGCCGACATGAAGATGTGGCTGGAGGCGAGCCACGCCATCGCCGACGCCGCGGCCGCGGCCGTCCAGGAGAACGCACCCGACGCCGCCGAGCTGGTGAGCGCCGGGAAGGCGTACGTCGGCCGGTACGGGCCCGAGCTGGTGCAGGACTGCGTGCAGATGCACGGCGGGATCGGGCTCACCTTCGACCACGACCTCCACCTCTACCTACGGCGGGTGGTGATCGGCTCGATGCTCTACGGCACGGTGGCCGAGCACCACGACCGGCTGACCGTCATCCTCGAGGAAAGGGAGGACGCGGCGTGACCACGACCACGATCGACGCCGGCGATGTGGAGGATCTCGACAGCTTCCGGCAGCGGGCCCGGGCGTGGCTCGCCGCGAACATGCCGCCGGCGCCGGCCGGCCCCCCGGTCGGCGCCGGCGACGTGTCCGACGAGGAGGAGCTCGACGACGTCGAGCACACCCGCAAACTGCAACGCCTGCTCTACGACGGCGGGTTCGCCGGCATCTGCTTCCCCCGCGAGTACGGCGGCCAGGGCCTGACCCCGGCCCACCAGCAAGTGCTCAACGAGGAGATCGTCGGCTACGACTACCCGGCCCGCATGCAGCTGCCGACGTTCACGCCGTGCGCCGCCGTGATCCACGAGTTCGGCAACGAGGAGCAGCGCAAGGCGCACATCCCCGCCATCCTGAAAGGCGAGGAGATCTGGATGCAGTTCCTGTCCGAGCCCGGCGGCGGCTCCGACGTGGCCGGCGCCCAGACCACGGCCGTGCGCGACGGCGACGAGTGGGTGCTCAACGGCTCCAAGATCTGGACGACCGGGGCATGGTGGTCGGACTGGGGCCTGTGCCTGGCCCGCACCAACTGGGACGTGCCCAAGCACCGGGGCCTCACGGTCTTCATGCTGAGGATCCACCAACCGGGCATCGAGGTGCACCGCATCGAGATGCTCAACGGGTCCAAGGAGTTCTGCCAGGAGTTCATGACCGATGTCCGGATCCCCGACGGCGACCGCATCGGCGAGGTCGACGCCGGTTGGACGGTCGGTGTCCGGTGGATGTTCCACGAGCGCAACCTGGCCGGCTCGCCGTACGTGACCCGGCCGGCGGGCCAGGGCCCCGCGCGATCCGCCGCGGACACCGGCGACACCCTGCTCGAACTCGTCCGCGACGTCGGCCGGCTCGCCGATCCCCGCGCGCGCGACCTCGTCGGCGAGGCCCACGCCCTGCGCCTGGTCCAGGGCAAGATGGTCTCGCGCATCACCCGGGGGATCGCCACCGGGGCGTTCACCGACCAGGCCGCGTCGATCATCCGCCTGATGGCCGGAGTCGTCGGCAACCGCACCACCACCATCGGCTTCGAGCTGGCCGGCCCCCATGCGGTCGCCTGGCCCGACGACGCTGCCGCCCTGGGTGAGCTCGGCCTCGGCTACCTCACCCGGCAGGCCAGCTCCATCGGCGGCGGTACCACGGAGATGGCTCGCAACGTCATCAGCGAGCGGGTCCTCGGCATGCCCCGTGAGCGGGCCGCCGACCGCGACGTCGCGTTCCGCGACGTCCCCCGGAGCGCCTCCGCCCGCTGACGCCGTCAGGGCTCGACGGTCGCCGCCGTCGGCCCGTCGCCGTTGCCACCGCTCGGTCGAACACCGGCGTCCGGGGGATGGAGGTGGCAGAACACGGTCGTTCCGTCGGACATGACAGCCGGGGGTGGATCGACCCTGCGGCAGACGTCCATCACGTGCAGGCAACGCGTGTGGAACCGGCATCCCGACGGCGGGTCGATCGGCGACGGGATGTCGCCCTGGAGCACGATCCGCTCGCGCGACCGCTGCACGACCGGATCGGGCACGGGGACAGCCGACAGCAACGCCTGCGTGTAGGGGTGCAACGGAGCGGTGTGGACGCTCTCGGTCGGGCCGAGCTCGACGATCCGGCCCAGGTACATCACCGCGGTCTGGTCGGAGACGTGCCGGACGACCGAGAGGTCGTGGGCGATGAACAGGTAGGCGACGTCGACCTCGCGACGCAGATCGCTGAGCAGGTTGATCACCTCGGCCTGTGTCGACACGTCGAGCGAGCTGACCGGCTCGTCGAGGATGATCAGCTTGGGGCTGGTGGCCAGTGCCCGCGCCACCGAGATGCGCTGGAGCTGCCCTCCGGAGAACTCGTGCGGATAGCGGGACCGGTACGACGGGCTGAGCCGGACCGTGCGTAACAGCTCGTCGACCCTGTCGTCGAGCTCCTTGCCGCGCATCCGCAGATGCGTCCGCAACGGCTCCGCCACGCTCTCGCCGACCGTGCTGTACGGGGCCAGTGACGAGTACGGGTCTTGGAAGACCATCTGCATGTGACGCCGGAGCGGGCGCACGCGTCGCAGTGGCGCATGCGTGATGTCCCGACCGTCGAACAGCAACGTCCCCCCGGTGGGCTCGAGGAGGCGGGTGATGAGCCGGCCCAGCGTCGACTTCCCGGAACCGGACTCGCCGACGAGCCCGATGCTCTGGCCGGGTCCGATGACGAGATCGACGCCGTCGACCGCCTGCACGTGACCGTGCACCCGCTGGAGCAGGCCTCGCTCGACGGGGAAGTGCTCACGCAGGCCTCGCGCCTCGACGATCGGACCGGACGCGGCGGCCGGCTCCGTGGCGGCGCTCATCGTTCCACCCTCGCGGGCCCATCGGTGGCAGCCACCTCCGCATGGCGGACACAGCGGACCTCGCGGTCGAGGCCCACAGCGGTGAGCTCGACGGGCGCCTCCCGGCATTCGTCGGTGGCGAAGCTGCAGCGAGGGCTGAACCGGCAGCCGTCGGCCCAGCGGCCGGGAACCGGCACCACGCCGGGAACGGACGTCAGCCGCTCGCCTCGAGGTGTCGCCTGGGGGATCGCGGCGAGAAGCTTCTTCGTGTACGGATGGCGAGGTTCGGCGAACAGGTCGTGCACGGGCGCCTGTTCGACGAGCTGTCCCGCGTACATCACCATCACGCGGTCGGCGATGTCGGCGATGACCCCGAGATCGTGGGTCACGAAGATCATCGCCATGCCCAACTCCTCCTGCAGCGAACGCGTGAGGTCGAGGATCTGCGCCTGGACCGTCACGTCGAGCGCCGTCGTCGGTTCGTCGGCGATCAGCAACCTCGGCTCGTTGGCCAACGCCATGGCGAGCAGCACCCGCTGGCGCATGCCGCCCGAAAGGCGGTGCGGGTACTCCCCCAGCCGCGACTCCGGGTCGGGGATGCCGACGAGGTCCAACAGCTCCTTCGCGCGCCGCCGGGCCTCGGCCCTGGTCGTATCACGGTGCAGGCGCACGGCCTCGATGAGCTGGTTGCCGACGGTGAAGGCCGGGTTGAGGCTCGCCATCGGGTCCTGGAAGACCATGGACAGCGCGTCGCCACGGGCCTCGGCGAGGTCGCCGAACGGCAACGTCAGCAGGTCGCGCCCGTCGAACCACACCTCGCCCTCCACGATGCGGGCCGGTGGGGACGGCAGCAGCCGCATGATCGACAGCGACGTCACGGTCTTGCCCGAACCGCTCTCCCCGACGAGCCCCACGACCTCGCCCTGACCGACGTCGAAGCTGATGCCGTCGACGACGGTGAGCAGACCGCTCTGGGTCGCGAGCTCCACCCGCAGGTCTCGCACCGACAACAACGGCTCCCGAGGGCCGACGCCAGCCCCTGGCTCGTGGCCGCCGTCATCCTTGCTGCGCTTGTGGTCGGCGACGAGGGTCATGCCCAAGCGGCCGCGCCGGCTGCCCCGCGGCGGCGCCGTCTCGGCGAGGCCGAGAGCGTCGCGCAACGAGTCGCCGACCATGTTGAACGAGAGCACGGCCAGGGCGATCGCCATGCCCGGCGGCATCATCTGGTACGGCTCGCTGAAGATGTACGAGTAGCCCCGCCGCAGCATGTTGCCCCAGCTGGCGTCGGGCGGTTGGGTGCCGAGCCCGAGGAAGCTCAGCGCCGCCTCGGCGATCAGCGCGATCCCGAGGACGAGGGTCGCGGCCACGATCAGCGGGGACAACACGCTCGGCAGGATGCGCCGGCGCAGGATGACGTGCGTGGGGGTTCCGATCGACCGCGACGCCTCCACGAACGTCTCCTCGGTCACGGCGAGGGTCGACCCGCGGACGATGCGCACGAGCCCCGGGATGAGCACCACGGTGATGGCGATCATGGCGTTGTTCAGCCCGGGCCCGAGGATCGCGGCGATCACGAGCGCCAGGACGAGAGCCGGAAAGCTCATGAGGGCGTCCATGGCCCGGAGCAGCACGTTGTCCACGCGCCCGCCGAGGTAGCCGGCCACCAACCCGATCGGAACGGCGACGACGAGAGCCATGGCCACGGTCTGGTACCCCGCCCGCACCGAGACCGACGCCCCGTCGATGAGGCGGCTCGCCAGATCGCGTCCCAGGTCGTCGGTGCCCAGCCAGTGGCTGCCCGACGGCGTCTCGAACGGTGTGAACGACTGGGCGTTCGGGTCGTGAGGCATGATCCACGGCCCGATGACAGCCACCACCAGCATCAGCACCAGGTAGCCGAACGCGACCATGCCCACCGGGTTGCGGACGAACCGGCGGATGGCCCGCCGCGCCGGAGAGGGGGCAGGGACGGCCGACTCCTCGACGCCGCGCGCCTCCTCGGCGGCGATCACGACACGCGCACCTTCGGGTTCAGCAGCCCGTAGGCGACGTCCACCAGCAGGCTCATCACCATGTAGACCAGCACGAACATGGTGGTGACCCCCATGATGACCGGCATGTCGGAGCTGGTTATCGCCTGGAGGAGGTAGGTGCCGAGGCCGGGGATGGAGAAGATCTGCTCGAGGATCACGGTTCCCCCGATCAGACCGCCCATCTGCAGGCCGATGACGGTGACCGCCGGTATGGCCGCGTTCTTCAGGGCGTGCTTGCCCACGACGAGCCGGGCCGAGCCCCCTTTCGCCCATGCCGTGCGCACGTAGCTGCGCTGCATCACGTCGGCCAGCTCGCCCCGGAGCTGGCGGGCCACGGATGCGGCGACGAAGGTGCCGAGCGCCAGCGACGGCAGCACCAGCGAGCGCAGCCAGTCCCAGGGCGACTCGGTCAGGCGGGTGAACCCGATCGCGGGGAACCACCCGAGGTTCACCGCGAAGACGAGGATGAGCATCATCGCCAGCCAGAAGTTCGGCACGGCGATGCCGAGGGTCGTCCCGAAGATGAGCCCGCGGTCGAGCCTGGTGCCTGCCTTCATGCCGGCGACGATGCCGGCCGGCACGCCCACCAGGAGACCGACCACCATGGCGCCGAAGGCGATGCTCGCAGTGACCGGGAGGCGGTTGAGGATGTCGCCGGACACGCTCTGACCGTTCACGAGCGATTCGCCGAAGTCGAAGGTCACGGCCCCCTTCAACCAACGTCCGTATTGGACGAGGAAGGGATCGTCCAGTCCGAGCTCGGTGCGCACCTCGGCGATCCGCTCCTCGGTGGCATCGACCCCGCCCGCGAGCTGTACGGCGGCGTCGCCCGGAACGAGCGCCATCAGCCCGTACACGACCAGGGATACGAGGAACAGGACCGGCACGAGGCTCGAGAGCCGTCGTGCGATGAGTCTTGCCATGGCCCCCTCCCCCGGCGCCTCACGAGGAGGGCCTTATTTGGTCAGCGTCTAAATATTAGCCACGCGGAACGATGCGGCACCCGCAGCGACGACCACCTCGTCGCGCCCCTCGTCGAGGAGCGTCAGCCGCGCCACGAGCCGGCCCTGCCGCCCGCCATGGACCTCGGCACGGACGAGGAACGGGCCGACCCGGCCCGGTGCGACGAAGTGGACGTCCCAGTCCTCGACCTGCAGCGCGTCGGTGCCCGACCGCTCGCGGCAGAGCTCCGTGGCTGCCGCCTCGAAGACGACGTGGATGGGGCCGATGTGCAGCGACGCCGAGGTCGACGCGTGCCGGGCGCTGAGCGGCGGGAGGCGCCAGCCGTCGGCGTCCCGGTAGGCGCCGAAGACGACGTGCAGCGCCGGGAGGTCGTCGACACCGGGGAGCTCCGGCGGCAGGTCGATGGGCCGGAAGTCCGGCGGTGCATCGCCCAGCGTGATCCCGATGCCGGTCGTGACGGCGATGAGGCGCTGCGGATCCGCCGCATCGAAGATCTCCGAGCGACTGAAGCCCATCTTGCGCCCCTGGCGCACCGTGTGGCGCCTGACCCTGATCTCGGCGACGTCGCTCGCGTCGTCCACGATGTGCAGCGAGTACGCCACGGGAGCGGGGATCACGTCCCGATCGCGCCACCCACCCGTCTCCGGAGCGGCGATCGCCAGCGGTGCGGCCATGAGTCCTCCCGTCGCGTTCCGCATGTCGCTGCGCAACCGCATCGTGTCGGGGTCCTCGTGCTGGTTGAAGGCCCTGCCCAGGTACCAGTAGGTCATCAGGCCGTCGGGCCCCATCATCGACCGCAGCCGTTCCCAGTACTCCTCAGGAGGGCCGTCCCGTATGTCGTGCACCATCGTTCCCTAGGTTACTCTCGATGAGATAACTATGAGACTTCAGGAACCCACGGAGACGTCGTTCGGTCGGCGATCGACCGAGTTCGCCCAGTCACGACCAGACGAGATCGACCTGGTGATCGTCCGGCGCGACGGTTCCGAGGTGGGGATGGCATGGGGCGTCCTCGAGTCGAGGGCCAACCAGATCGCCCGGATGCTCGAAGGTCTCGGTGTCACGCAGGACTCGGTCGTCGCCCTGGCGCTGCCGACGTGCGTCGAGCACGTCTACGCATCTCTCGCCGCCTGGAAGCTCGGAGCGGTCGTGGCCCCGCTACGCCACGACCTGCCCCAATGGGAGATGGACCGGCTGGTCGACGCGGCCGGCCCTGCGGTGCTCGTGTCGGACGTCCACGCAGCTCCCGGCCCGGTCGTCGGTCGCCAGGCGCTCGCGGCCACGACCTCGTTGCCGGATCACGCCCTCCCCGATCGCGTCGCGACCCACGTCAGCCTGCTGCCGTCCGGCGGCTCGACCGGCACCCCGAAGCTGATCCTCCATCCCTCCCGAGGCGTGGTCGACGACAATCCCATGGCTGCTGCGCTCTCGGCCGACGCGGGTGTGGAGGAGCGAACCCTGGTCAACTCGCCCCTCTACCACGGTCCGGGATTCCAGTTCGTCGCGCCCCGCATCCTCGAAGGCAAACGGGTCTTCGTGATGGAGAGGTTCGACGCCGCCCTCGCCGCACGGGTGATCGAGGAGAAGCAGATCACCTACACGCTGATGGTGCCCACCATGCTGCAACGGATCGCCCAGCTCGACGACGTCGGTCCGGCGAACTTCGCGAGCCTCCGGCGGCTGGTCTACGGCGGCGCGAGCATCCCGGAGTGGGTGGTCGACCGATGGCTCGAGCTGGTGCCACCCCACGTCTTCTGGTTCAGCTACGGCTCGAGTGAGCACATCGGGCTCTGCATGATGACCGGCGAGGAGTGGGCCGACCATCGTGGCTCGACCGGGCGACCGGTCGGGATGGAGGTGAGCATCCGCGACGAGGCCGGCAACGAGGTGCCCGCCGGCACGATCGGCGAGATCCACCAGCGCCCGCCCGACGGCCAGCGCACGTTCGAGTACGTCGGGGCACCGACCCCCGAGCCGACCGCCGACGGCTACTACACCATCGGCGATCTCGGCTGGGTCGACGCCGACGGCTACGTCTACATCGCGGACCGACGCAAGGACCTGATCATCACCGGCGGGGCCAACGTGTACCCCGCGGAGGTGGAGACGGCCCTGAGCGAGCACCCGGCCGTCGGCGACCAGGTGGTCGTCGGCGTGCCCGACCCTGAGTGGGGCCGGCGGGTGCACGCGATCGTCGAGCCCGCCGACCCGAACCACCCACCGGCAGTCGACGACCTCCGCACCTGGTGCAAGGCACGGCTGGCCGCCTACAAGGTCCCGAAGACCTACGAGGTCGTCCCGAAGCTGGAGCGGACCGACGCCGGCAAGGTGAACCGCACCCGGTTGAGCGCCACCCGGTCCGACGTGGGTTTCGGGGCCTCGTAGGCTGCCATGGTGGGTTACAGCGCTCAGGGCACGCGGCTGAACCGACGCGGGCTCGAATCGCGTCGACTCATCCTCGACGTCGCCATACGCTGCCTCGCCGAGCGCGGTCCCGAGTCGGCGAACGTGAACCTCATCGCCCGCGAGGCCGGCGTCACGTGGGGCACCGTCCAGCACCACTTCGGTGACACCGACGGGGTCTGGGCGGCGCTGCTCGAGCACGCCCACCAGGAATCCAGGGAGACGTTCCCTCGTCGATCGGCGGTCTCGGCCGCCCTGCGCCCGCGGGTGGCCTCCGTGGTGAACGCCATCTGGGCCGCCTACGACCAGCCGACGGTGCAAGCCGTGATGAACCTGCGGCTCGCCCTCCCGCGCGATCACGACGCCCTGGCCGAGGCGTTCCCCGCGACTGCGGAGACCCTCAAGGCCTGGGACGAGGGTTGGAGCGCGCGCTGGGACACGTTGTTCCGCGACCTGGTGACGTCGAGCACGAAGCTCCGTCGCCTCCAGAGCCTCCTACCGGCTGCGCTCCACGGGCTCTACCTCACCGGTCAGATGCCGACGTTCACCGATGTCGAGGAAGGTCGCAAAGGGCTGATCGACGCGATCACCTGCTACCTGCAATAAGGCTCGGACCGACGGGTCCCGGGGGTTGGGTCGAGCTCCTTGGCAGCGTGATCCATCACCGGCTCGCTAGCACTTCGCTAACAGGCCGTCCATACGGTACCGACGAATGAGAGGCGTGACCTCTTCACCTTGCGAGCTCACCAGGAGAAGTAGCATGAGCATTAGGCGATCCGTTGGACGAGTCCTCACTGTCGCTGGCATAGGCGTGGCGCTATCGGTCGCCTGGGTGTCACCAGCAAGCGCCCATAGCATGTGGATCTTTCACGGAAGCGACTCCGGTGTTGTCTGGCAGGGTCACAACGGCGTGTCAGTACAGGACAAGGAATGCGACGGGAATTACGTTCGTATCGAGTACCACGTTTCGACCATTGGCGGAATAGTCCCGTATTCGCTGACCGACGCGAATGGCTGTCAGAATGGCGAGAGCACGCGCAGCCACCATCCTCAGCGCGTCATTCGGGCCCGAGTGTGTGAGGCGAACGTCAGCTGTACCAGCTGGCACACCGTCTCCTGAGACGCGCGGATAGGTGACCATCCACCTGTCGTCGGGTTGTACCGGTTTTGATCCCGGGTGCAGCCAACAACGACGACACGGTGGAGGTCCCGGTCATCACCCGGACTGCCTGCTGCTCGTCGGTCAGCGAGAGGTTCACGAGATGACCTCCCGTGCCTTCAGGTCGGCGAGCTCCTCCCAGCCGAGGCCCAGCTCGAGGAGGACCTCCTCGGTGTGCTCCCCCATCTCCGGCGCCCGCACCAGCGACGGGGGAGTCTCGTCGAACTGCACGGGGTTGGCGATGAGGTCGAACTCGGAGCCGTCGGCGGCCTTGACCGGGCGCACGAACCCGTTGGCCTGGACCTGCTCGTCGGCGAAGATGTCCAGCGGCCGCTGGTGGACCGCCCAGGGCCCGTCCTGTCGGCTGAGGATCCCGGCGCACTCCGCCACCGTCCGCCGCCCGAACTCGGCATCGAGCTCGGCGACGCAGGCAGCGCTGTTCTCGCCTCGGGCGCGGGCGTCGAGGAACCGGGGGTCGTCGACCAGGTCCAGGCGGTCGAGCAGCTCGCAGAGCTTCGCCCAGTACCGGTCCGATTGGAGCATGACCAGCTGCAACGTGCGACCGTCGGCGGTCTTGTAGGCGCCGGTGATCGGGTTGGGCGACTGGTCGCGGGGCCGCCGCGGGACGTCCGGGATGCCGAGCATCTTCGACAGCACGATGTGCGGCGACGCGTTCCAGAGTCCGTAGCCCAGCAGCGAGACGTCCACCACCGACGGCTCCCCCGTCGTCGCCCGGGCGAAGAGGGCGGCGGCGATCCCGCCGGCGATGGTCTGCGCGCCGGCGATGTCGCCGAAGGCGATCGGCTGGGTACGCGGGTACTCGTCGCCCTGGGACACCAGCGAGGCCACCCCGCTGCGGGCCCAGTACGACGTCGCGTCGTAGCCGCCCTTGGGGGCGTCGGGCCCCCGCACCCCGTTGCCACTGCCCCGCACGTAGACGATGTCGGGGTTGACGGCACGGATGTCCTCGACCTCGATGCACAACCGGCGACGGGCGTCGGGCAGGAAGTTGGTGAGGAACACGTCGGCCCCGGCCACCAGCTTGGAGAGAAGCTCTCGGCCCCCGTCCGTGGCGAGGTCGACACCGACGCTGCGCTTGCCCCGGTTGGGGATCTCGATGATGAAGTTGACCGCGCTGTCCGGGACGATCCCGCCGGCGGCGAGGCCGCGCTGGGGGTCGCCGTGGAGCGGGTGCTCGATCTTGACGACGTCGGCGCCCCAGTCGGCCAGCACCGCTCCGGCGGCCGGGACGAAGGTCCAGGCGGCCACCTCGATCACCCGTACGCCGGTCATCGGACGGTCGGTCACGACTCAGACCTCCACGACCAGGGCGGTGCCCATGCCGCCGCCGGCGCACATCGCGGCGACGCCGAACCCGCCACCCCGGCGCCTGAGCTCGTAGACGAGCGTGGTGACCATGCGGGTGCCAGTCATGGCGATGGGGTGGCCGAGGCTGCAGCCGCTGCCGTTGGGGTTGACCCTCGCCGGGTCGATGCCGAGCCGACGCGTCGTGGCGACGCACACCGAAGCGAAGGCCTCGTTGATCTCGAAGAGGTCGACGTCATCGATCCCGAGGCCCGCCCGCTCCAGCGCCTTGGGGATGGCCTTCACCGGAGCGAGGCCGGTCTCGACGGGCGGCACGCCGACGCTGGCCCAGGCGCGCACGGTGGCCAGCTGGGCGAGGCCCTCGGCCTTGGCGACGTCCGACGAGGCCAGCACCAGGGCGGCCGCCCCGTCGTTGACCCCGGCGGAGTTGCCGGCGGTGATGCTGAAGCCGTCGATCTCGGGGTGCAGCGGCTTCAGGGAGGCCAGCTTCTCCAGCGTGGTGTCGCGGCGCGGGTGCTCGTCGACGTCGAAGACCGAGGTCGAGCCGTCGCGGCCCCGGACCGGGAAGGGCGTGATCTCGGGGAGGAACGCCTTGGCATCGATGGCGGCGACGGCCTTCTGGTGCGAGGCCAGCGCCCACGCGTCCATCTCTCGACGAGTGACGTCGGCCCGCTGCGCCGCGTTCCACCCAACGGTGATCGTCATGTCGCGGTTGGGGGCCTCCGCCGAATCGGGGTGGCTCGGCGACATCCACTGCTCGTCGAGCTCGTCGGTGCCGGGCACGCGCCGCACGGTGCGCGGCATGAGCGTGGACGACTGGACGCCGCCGGCGACGACGACACGGTCCATGCCCGCGCGGATGCTGCCGGCACCGGCGGCGATCGCCGCCAGGCCCGACGCGCAATGCCGGTTGACGGCGGTGCCCGGCGCGTCGACGATGCCGGCCTCGATGGCTGCGTGACGGGCGATGTCACCCCCGCCGGCCAGCGTCTCGCCGAGGATCACGTCGTCGACGAGCGCCGTGTCGACCCGGGCCCGCCCCAGGGCCTCGGCGACGACGTGGCGGGCCAGGTCGAACGGATCCGAGTCGACCAGCGTGCCTTTGCGGGCCGTGCCGATGGCAGTTCGGCAGGCGGAAACGATCGTGGCGTCCGGCAAGACTCCCCCTCGTGGTCGCTCAGGGCGGGTGCCTTGACCCGCGATTGGTGGGAGAATAAGCTTCTACCTGTATTAGAGTCAAGACTGCCATAGGCAGCAATCTGTCATATAGCAGAGGGGGGATCAGTGCCGGACGACCTCATCGAGTTCGACCCGTTCTCGGACACGTTCTTCGACGATCCCTACGCCACCTACGGGCGGCTGCGCGACGAGTCGCCCGTGTACCTCAACGAGCAATACGGGTTCTACGCGCTGTCCCGCTACGCCGACGTCGTCGCCGCCCACGGCGACCCGGCCCGCTTCGTCAGCTCCTACGGCGTCACCGTCGAGCTGCTCCTCCAGAAGCGCCCGATGAAGACGAACATGATGATCGTGCTCGACCCGCCCGAGCACACGCAGCAGCGCAAGCTCGTGAGCCAGGCATTCACCCGCCGGGCGATCCAGGGCATCGAGCCGTTGGTGGCGAGCATCATCTCGGACTTCCTCGACCGCCTCGTCGGTCACCGCGAGTTCGATGTCGTGGCCGAGTTCGCGGCGCTGTTCCCGGTCGAGGTCATCTCCGCCATGCTCGGCGTGCCCGAGGCCGACCGGCAGCAGGTGCGCATCTGGGTCGACACCTTCCTCCACCGGGAGAAAGGCAACCCGAACACCACGCAGGCCGGCATGGAGGCCTCCCTCAACATGGCCGGCTACTTCCTCGAGCTCGCCCGGGACAAGAGAAGGCACCCCGACGGCCTGCTGGTCACCAAGCTCATCGAGGCGGTCGTCACCGACGAGGACGGCGAGGAGCAGCACCTGAGCGATGACGACGTCGCGGCGTTCTCCGTGCTCATCGCCGGTGCCGGCAGTGAGACCGTCACCAAGCTCATCGGCAGCGGCATCGTGCTCTTCGACCAGCACCCCGACCAGTGGGACCTGATCCGCGCCGACGCCGCGGCCATCCCCGCCGCTGTCGAGGAGATCCTCCGCATGCACCCGCCGTCGCAGTACCAGGGGCGCTTCGCCGTGGAGGATGTCGCCTTCGACGGCGGCACGATCCCCGCCGGCTCGCCGGTGCTGCTGCTCACCGGCGCCGCCACCCGCGACCCCCGCGAGTTCGACGCGCCCGACGACTTCGACATCACCCGCGGCGGCCACACCACCGTCGCATTCGGCTACGGCGCCCACAGCTGCCTCGGCGCGTGGCTCGCCCGCATGGAGAGCCGCCTCGCCCTGGAGGAGATCCGCAGCCGCTGGCCCCGCCTCGCCGTCGACCACGATGGGCTCCGGCGGGTCAACATGTCGAACGTCGCCGGGTACTCGCACGTGCCCGTGACGGCGATCGCCGGATAGGCAGCCTCGTGGCCACCGCCGCGCTCGCCGTCGCTCCCGCTCTCGCTCCCGCGCTGGGGCGCGAGGACTTGGCGGACCCGCTGGAAGGGCTGCCGGACAGCATCCCGGCCGTCCTGGCCGTGCGGGCGGAGCGGTCGGACGACCCGTTCGTCGTCGGGCCCGACGGCACGCTCACGTTCGGGGAGGCCTGCCGGCGCAGCGCCGTGCTGGCCGGACGGCTGCTCGCCGCCGGCGTCGGCAAGGGCACACGCGTCGGGCTGCTCCACCCCAACGGCGCCGGTTGGGCTGTCGGATGGCTGGCGGCGGCACGGATCGGCGCGCTCACCGTCCCCTTGTCGACCTTCGCGCCCGGCGGCGAGCTGGCACGCGCCCTGCGCCAGACCGACGTGCACGCCCTGCTGACCGCAAGCCACTTCGCCGGCGACTCGCTCGGCGACCGCGTCGAAGCAGGGCTGCCCGACCTGGTCGGCAGCAAGCCCGGTCTCGCCATCGCCGACGCCCCGTTCCTCCGGTGGATCCACGTCGAGCAGGAGGACAGGTCGTGGTCCCGGGCGCTTCCCCGGCCCCTGCCGCTGGCGATGGTGCAAGCCGCACAGCGGGAGGTCGGCCCCGCCGACCCACTGGCGATCATCAGCACATCGGGAGCGACCGCCGCGCCCAAGGCGACAGTCCACACGCACGGGTCGCTGGTACGGCACGCCGCGCTGCTGGCAGCGCGCCGGGGCCTCACCAGCGAGGACCGCATCTACTCCCCCATGCCGTTCTTCTGGGTCGGCGGGTTGACCATGGTGCTCCTGGCCGCCCTCACGTCGGGAGCCGCCGCCGTGGTCCACGAGCGCTTCGAGCCCGGAGAAGCCCTCGACCTGATCGAACGCGAGCGGGTGACGCAGGTGTCGTGCTGGCCGAACGCGGCGCGAGCGATGGGCGAGCATCCGAGCTTCGCCACCCGGGACCTGCGCTGCGTCCGCGGCGGGACGCTGGTGGAGGCGCTGCCCCCGCGGAGTCGCCCGGCCTCACCGGACCTCGCGCCGATCCCGCTGGGCATGACCGAGACCGGCGGCCCCCACACGGGCCCCGACGACGCCTACGCCCCGCTCCCCGACAGCCTCCGGGGCACCTTCGGACGCACCCTGCCCGGTATGGAGCACCGCATCGTCGACGGCGAGATCCACGTCCGGGGCCGGTTCCTCATGGACGGCATCTACAAGCAGGAACGGCACCGCACCTTCGACCCCGACGGCTGGTACGCCACCGGCGACCTCGGCTGGTTCGGCGCGGACGGCCACCTCCGCTTCGCCGGCCGGCGCACGGCGATGATCAAGACCGGCGGTTCGAACGTCTCACCCGCCGAGGTCGAGACCGCGCTGGTCGCAATGCCCCAGGTGCGCGCCGCGTTCGTGTTCGGCATCGCCGCGGGCGACCGCGGAGAAGCCGTGGCCGCGGTCGTCGTCCCCGAGCCCGGACGAAGGGTCGACCCGAGTGACCTCTCGTCCTCCCTGCGCACCAGCCTGTCGTCCTACAAGGTGCCCCGGCACTACCGGGTCGTGGCGGAGCCGGACCTCCCGATGCTGCCCACCGGCAAGGCCGACCTGGTCGCCCTCCGGGCGCTCTTCGCCGACCAACGAGACTCATCGGGAGGCTGAGATGGACCTCGAGAAGGCTTCGGTCATCGTGAGCGGCGGAGCGGGCGGGCTCGGCGAGGCGACCGTACGACGGTTCGTCGGCCGAGGCATCCCTACGGTGATCGCCGACCTGGACGACGAGCGCGGCCAGGCCCTGGCCGACGAGCTGGGCGATGACGCGCACTACGTCCGCACCGACGTGACCGACGAGAAGTCCACGCTGACGGCCGTGGAAGCCGCCACCGAGGCCGGGACGCTGCGCCTCGCTGTGGCGGCCCATGGCGCCGGCGCCGCGGTCGGCCGGGTCGTGGGCCGCGACGGCGAGCCCCTCGGCCTCGACGGCTTCCGCCGGACGATCGACGTCTACCTCACCGGCACCTTCAACCTCCTGCGCCTGGCCGCTGCCGCCATGGCCCGCTCCACGCCCGACGACGGCGGCGGCCGCGGCGTGGTCGTCAACACGGCGTCGATCGCCGCGTACGAGGGCCAGATCGGCCAGTCGCCCTACGCCGCCGCCAAGGCCGGCGTCGCCGGCCTCACGCTCGCCGCCGCGCGCGACCTGGCCGCCGCCGGCGTGCGCGTCATGACCATCGCGCCCGGCACGTTCTTCACACCCGCGTTCCGCATGCCCGAGGACGAGGCGCAGGCCCGTTGGGGGACGGCCGTGCCGTTCCCCAACCGCATGGGCCGGGCCACCGAGTACGCCGCCCTCGTCGAGCACATCGTGGCCAACGACTACCTCAACGGCGAGGTCATCCGCCTCGACGGAGCGATCCGCTTCGGCCCCAAGTAGCCGCCACCACACCACCCGATCGAAGGGGAAGCATGGACCGCCAGTCACTCAGAGGCAGCGTCTTCGACGCCGACAACCATCTCTACGAGCCGCGGGAGGCGCTCACGCAGTTCCTTCCGGATCCGTACAAGTCCGCGATCAAGTACGTCGAGGTCGACGGACGCACGAAGATCGCCGTGCTGGGCCAGATCAGCGACTACATCCCCAACCCCACCTTCGACAAGGTGGCGGCGCCCGGCGCGCAGGAGGACTTCTTCCGGCACGGCAACCCCGAAGGCAAGTCGCACCGCGAGATCTACGGCGACGCCATCGCCTGCCTTCCCGCGTTCCGGGAGCCGGGCCCCCGGCTGACGCTCATGGACCAGCAGGGCCTCGACCGCACGCTGATGTTCCCCACCCTCGCCAGCCTGGTCGAGGAGCGGTTCCGGCCCGACCCCGACGCCATGCACGTCGTGATCCACGCGCTCAACGAGTGGCTCCACGAGACCTGGTCGTTCGACTACGAGCAGCGCATCTACCCGACACCGATCATCACGCTGCCCGTCGTGGAGCGGGCCGTCGAGGAGCTGGAGTGGGTGCTCGAGCGCGGCGCCCGGGCGATCCTCGTCCGGCCTGCGCCCGTGCCCGGGCTCCGCGGCCCCCGCTCGTTCGGACTGCCGGAGTTCGACCCGTTCTGGAAGCTGGCCCAGGAGGAGAAGGTCCTGGTGACCATGCACGCGTCCGACAGCGGCTACACCCGCTGGGTCGGCGAGTGGGACGGCGCCAGCGAGTTCAAGCCGTTCCAGCCCTCGCCACTGCGGTCCTACTGGACCGTCGCCCATCAGCCCATGGCCGACGCGATCGCCGCTCTCGTCTGCCACGGCGCCCTGTCCCGCTTCCCCGGCCTGCGCGTCATGTCGGTCGAGAACGGCAGCGACTGGGTGCCCGGGCTGCTCCACCATCTCGCCGGCGTCCACAAGAAGATGCCGCAGCTCTTCGACGAGGACCCGATCGAGGTCGTCAGCCGCAACATCTGGATCAGTCCCTTCTGGGAGGACGACGTGCAGAGCCTGGCCAAGCTGCTGCCGATCGACCACATCGTCTTCGGCTCCGACTTCCCCCACCCCGAAGGACTCGGCGACCCCCTCTCCTACCTCGACCACCTCACCGGGCTCGGCGACGACGAGGTCCGCGACCTCATGGGCGGCACCCTGGCCCGCCTCGTCGCCTGACATGGCCGTGCAACTCGACGAGGTCGACCTGCTCGACCGGGACGTGTTCGCCCGCGGCGTGCCCCACGAGTGGTTCACGTTCCTGCGGGCACGGCATCCGCTGTTCCGGCATCCCGAGCCCCACGGTCCCGGCTTCTGGGTGGTGTCGAAGCACGCCGACGTGCGGGCCATCGGACGGGACCCGGCCACGTTCTCCTCGGACCAGGACCACGGTGGGATCATGCCGCTGGAGGACCCGGAGACTCCCGCGGCGGACCCGGGGATCAAGGTGCTGATCGCGATGGACCCGCCGGAGCACACGCGGTTCCGGAAGCTGGTCAGCCACGGCTTCACACCGCGCATGATCAACCGGATGGAGCCGCGCATCCGAGAGATGGCCGTGCGCATCGTCGACCGTGCCGTCGCCATGGGAACGTGCGACTTCGTCACCGACGTCGCCGCGCTGCTGCCCGTGGAGGTGATCGCCGAGCTCATCGGCGTCCCCGAGGAGGACCGTCACAAGCTCTTCGAGTGGACCAACACGATCGTCGGGGCCGACGACCCCGAGTTCTTCGTCGCCGAGGACCAGATGCACCAGGCGATGGCCGAGATGTTCGCCTACGTCGAGCAGCTCGCCGAGCAACGCCGCGACGACCCCCGCGACGACATCATGACCGAGCTGCTCGGAGCCGAGATCGACGGCGACAAGCTCACCGCGTTCGAGCTCAACGCCTTCTTCCTGTTCCTCTCCTCGGCGGGCAACGAGACCACCCGCAACGCCGCTGCCCACGGGCTCAGCGCCTTCCTGGACAACCCGGGAGAGTACGACAAGCTGGTCCAGGATCCTTCGGGACTGGTCAAGAGCGCCACCGAGGAGATCCTGCGGTGGGCGTCACCGGTCATGTACCTGCGCCGCAACGTCACCACCGACACCGAACTGCGGGGCCAGGAGCTGAAGGCCGGCGACAAGATCAGCCTCTGGTACGTCTCCGCCAACCGTGACGAGGAGGTGTTCGACGACCCCTTCCGCTTCGACATCGAGCGCTCACCGAACGACCACATCGCGTTCGGGGGTGGCGGCCCCCACTTCTGCCTCGGCGCCAGCCTCGCCCGCATGGAGCTCCGCGTGCTCTTCGAGGAGCTGGCCCGCCGCGCCCCCACCCTCCGCTCCCTCGGCCCACCCGCACCCCTGCGCTCCAACATCGTCGCCGGCATCAAGCACCTCCCCGTCGACCTCGGCACGGGATGAAACCTCCACCTGTTCCTGCCGGAGTCCCTCCCGCTACGCGCCGTTCTGGGCGGGTTCGGACGAGTCCTGGGGGTGTTCGGTGTCGTAGCGATGCCGGTTGGCCCGGAGCGTGTCGCGGTGATGGGCGGCCCATCCGGCGAGCACGTCGATGGGGGCGACCAGCGTGCGGCCGAGCGGCGTGAGGTCGTAGTCGACGCGGGGTGGGACGACGAGATGGGCGGTGCGTGTCACCAGGCCGTCGCGCTCGAGGCCGCGCAGGGTGCGCGTGAGCATGCGCTGTGAGATGCCACCGTCGACGCCCCGCCGCAGGTCGCCGTAGCGCCGAGGCCCGTCGCCCAGTTGGGCGATCACGAGCACGCTCCACTTGTCGCCGATGCGGTCGAGTACCTCGCGGAGTGGGCAGTTGAACTCGCCAGGGACACTCCACGTGGTCGTGTTCGATACGGACATTGATGTGCCTACTTCCCCATATAGTTGTTTCTCATTTAGGCTGACCGCAGTGTCTCGCTGGGGGATGCGGGAGGTCAACCGATCAGTGAACGCTCATCAGGCAGCAGCTTCGCGCCCGAACTCGGGCGGTCCGGCCTCACATGATGCGCCCTGCTGCTCTATGCGGTGATCTCCGATAGCAATATTGCCGTCGACCGTCACCGCTTGACAACTCAAATGAGTCGAACACGGGGGAATGACGTGAGAGCACGAAGAGCACGGTCGACCGCGATGGCCCTGGTGGTGGCATCCATCGCCACCTTCACCGGCTGGTCGTCGACGCCGTCGCAGACACCGGACGGGTCGACGCTGAACCGTCCCGTCGACGCGGCGGTGATCACCGGCCAGCAGGCCCAGGAGCTCGTCGGCACGGCGCCCGGCCGGGTCGTCGCCTTCCGGGTCGTGTCGGGCCAGTGGCAGCAGGTCCCGGTACAGGTCGACGAGCGCAAGGACACCACGATGGCGGCGGTCTACGGCCTGCCCACGTCGCAGACCTTCTACAGCTCGTCGATCAACATCCCGGTCAACGTCTACGCCGACCCGAACACGTTCACCGGCGCCGACGCCGACACCAACGTCGACGCCGACGACGAGATCGCCTTCATGGTGCGCGACGCCGGCGCCCAGGCCGACGCCACCATGACCGCACCGGCCGGCACCAGCGGACAGCGGGTCGAGGTGAAGCTCGCCGAACCGGGGACTGCCAGCGACGTCGGCCACGTCTACCTGTTCGCGAGCGACGGCTCGCTCGATCCCGGCGCCGGCCAGCACTACGTCGACTACCAGTTCCGCCTCGACAGCGGCGACTACAAGACCACCTACAAGCGCACCGACGGACCCAACCCCGAGAACAGCACGGTCACCGGCACCAGCTACACGGCGCACCACTCCGACCGCTGGACCATGGACGGCGTCACCCTGCGCCAGGGCAACAAGCCCGACGCCGACGTGATCGACCGGGTCAAGTACGACATCCAGCTGTTCTGCGCCCGCAACGAGAACACGTTCAACGACGAGGAAGGCGCGTTCGTCGTCAACCGCACCGGACCAGTGCGGGCCATCCGCAGCTACGTCGGTGCCAACAGCGGGCCCAACACACAGAACACCCAGGTGTTCTACGACACGTCGATCGCCACCACCGTCGACCTACGCGTCCACGCCATCCCCAACGTCGCCGCCCACCTCGACTTCAGCCGGGAAGCCCTCGGCATGACCTACCGCAACGCGCAGGTCCCTGACGGCGTCCCCATCGACGGCATGCCCGACACCGTGGCCCAAGGCACGCCCAACTGGTGGACCTACAGCGGTCCCCAAGGCGGCATCGCCGCCTCCGCCACCTACGACGTCGACGCCACCACCGCACCGCAGACCTGGTACGAGGACGACGACACGCCCACCAACGCCCAATGCACCGGCGACTCCCAGGCGATCGGTGACTCCGGCGCCTTCTTCAACCAATGGATCAACTGCACCGACCCGGGCACCAACTGCAGCCAGCACCTCAAGTCGTCGTTCCGGGTCGTGCTCACGCCACCCAGCACCACGCCGGCCGAGCTGCAGCGCCTGTCCGGGCACTACCTCAACCCGCTCGTCGTCACCGTCAACGGTCGCGGCGGCGGAGGCGATGGCGGCCAATGCGTCACCGCCCTCAACTCGGCCCACGCGACCGCCGGCCGGGCGACGACGTTCCTCGTGTGGGCATGGGCCGTCGGCACCGGCGACTACCTCGGCGCCACCTGGGACACGACATCGCTCCGCCAGACGAGCACCGGCATCTGGGACATGGTCCCCAGCTGCTGAACAACCGGCAGGACGCCCGGTGGCAACCCTGTCACCGGGCGCCGGGGCCAGGCGCCACAGCCGGCACCCGACCCTCGGACCAGCCCCGAGCCCTGACCTCGACAGCGGTGGGTCTGGTCACACCCGGCGATCAGGCGTGGACGTCGGCCACTGCCGGACAGATGCGCTCGACCAGCTCGGCGAGCGCCGCGACGTCGACCTCGTACAGCGCCGCCGCGTTGAGGCCGAGGATCTTGGCCGTCTCGTCCTCGGGGACGTGGCGGAACCGCTCGGCGATCCACTTGCGGGTGTGCGGGTAGGTGCCCTCTGGGTGCGGCAGGTCGTTGCCCCACAGCAGGTTGTCGACGCCGATGGCGTGGCGCCGGTCGATCTCGTCGACGCCGGGTGTGGAGGCGGCGAAGAAGCAGTTGCGGTTCACGTAGTCGCTCGGCCGCATGGACAGGTCGAGCTTGAAGACGTCGCCGAACTTGCGGGTGTTGTGCCCGCCCTCCCACTTCTCGTCCATGCGCATCACGAGGTCGGGCACCCACCAGGCGCCGTTCTCGGCGATCGAGTACTTCAGCTCGGGGTGACGCTCGAACACGCCCGACAGGATCAGCACCCAGAACGGCCGGGCGGCCCACCACCAGGCCTCGGCCGCGTAGATCGAGAGGAACCCCGGTCCCAACGTGTAGTCGGCCGGCCCGGCGCCCGAATGGCTGTGGACGACGAGGCCGGACTCGGCGCACGCGGCCCAGACGGGCTCGTAGCTGCGGTCGAGGTAGGCGGGGGCGTCGAACCACCGGGTGGGGATCAGGATGCCGCGCAGCCCGGCGTCGGCCGCGGCGCGGATCTGGTCGACGGCGTCGTCCACCCCGGCGGTGATCGGGACCACCGCCACGCCGATGCGGCGCTGGGGGTTGGTGGCGCAGAAGTCGGCGAGCCAGCGGTTGTGCGCCCGGGCACCGGCCTTGACGTTGGCCGGGTCCGCGCCTTCGCCGGAGCCGAGGCCCGACCCGAACGGCGACTTGGCCAGCCGGCCGGTCCCCAGCACGTCGGCGTCGGGGAACAGGACCTCGGCGGCCACGCCCTCCTGGTCGAGGATGGCGTCGCGCACCTGCGGGTCGTAGCCGGCCTTCATGTCGTGGTCGCCGGTCTCCTCGTCCCACTCCTCCACGAAGGCGGTGTTGACCATCTGGCCGGCCTCGACCGCGGCCTGGTGCTCGTCGAACGCCTCCCGGAACGCCGGGTCGAGGTACTCCCTGTAGACGTCGGCCGGCGGGCCGGCGTGGCCGTCGGATGAGATGACGAGGTACTTCGGCATCGCTCCCCCTGATTTATCGAAAGCCTTACGATAATACAGTGACCAGGGTGGGGACCGTCAACCCGTTCTGCGAGCGAACGGATGCGATCAGCCGGCGATCTCGCTGACCTGCCGGATCGGCGTGATCGTCGTGTAATTGGGGATGTCGGCCCGGATGGCGGCGGTGCCCTCGACCGCCATGGCCTGCTGCATCGCCTCCATCGAGTCGAACGTGAAGTGGACGGCCGCCACGTAGGGGCCGTCGACGCCCCGGTCGATCTCGGCGCTGTCGGGCTGCCACGTCTCCACCGCCAGCGGCACGTGCGTGGCGCGGTAGTAGTCGTGGTCGAAGGTGGCGCCCTCGGTGGCGGGGTAGAACACGGAGTAGCGGATCACGGGGACGTCCTCTCGGTGGGTTCGTGGCGCTGCACGAGCTCGACCTGGTAGCCGTCGGGGTCGGCGACGAACGCGATCGTCACCGGCCACCGGTCGAGTCGCATGGGGGCGACCAGCGATGCGTGACCGGCGGCCACAGCCTTGTCGTGCAGGCCCGCGCAGTCTTCCGTGTTGACGTAGAGCTTCCACATCGAGCCCATCCGCAGCGGGCCGTCCTGCTCCCGGTGCTGGGCCAGCTGCAGCTTCGAGCCCTGGCCGGGCTGCTCGACGATGGCCTCCAGGGCGTGGCCGATGTCGGTGCGGCTGGTGCACGTGAGGCCCAGCAGCTCGTAGAAGGCGACGGTGGCCTCGATGTCGGTGACGTTCAGGCAGTACTGCCCGAGCCACGGTGCGCCGGCGGGCGCGTCGTCGGGCCACGGGTGCCGCTCGACCAGCTCGACGAGGTAGCCGTCGGGGTCGCGGACGAAGCCGACGGTCACGGGCCAGCGCTCCAGCCGCTGCGGCGCCGAGTCGACCGTGGCCCCGGCCACCAGGGCCTTCTCGTAGGAGGCCTGGATGTCGTGCGTGTTGACGTACAGCTTCCAGAAAGCCGTGCCCCGGTCGAGGGTCGCCTCCTGCTCCTTCTGCTGGGCGAGCTGCAGCTTCGAGCCGCCCCCCGGGTGCTCGACGATGGACTCGAAGGCCTGGGGGATCTCCGTGCGGCTGGTGCACTCGAGCCCGAGCGCCGTGTAGAAGGCGATCGAGGTCTCGAGGTCGGTGACGTTCAGGCAGTACTGACCGAGCCAACTGGTCATGCCGGGCTCCTCTCGGGGGTGGGGACGGTGCTGTCACTGCGGGCGATGGCGCGCTCGTCGGTGCCGAGGTACGACGCCACCACCAGCGGGTCGTGGCGGACCTCGTCGGGCGGTCCGCTGCTGATCACGCTGCCGGCCTCGAGGCAGTAGATCCGGTCGCTGATCGACATGACGAGCGGCATGTCGTGCTCGATGACCAGCATCGACGCGTCGAGCTCCTCCCGGATCCGCAGCAGGAGGGGCCCAAACGCCTCGGCCTCCCGCTGGGCGATGCCGGCCGTCGGCTCGTCGAGGCAGAGCACCCGGGCGTCGGCGGCCAGCAGGCACGCCAGCTCGACGATGCGGCGCATGCCGGTGGACAGCTCGCTCACGAACCGCTCGCCGTAGTCGCCCAGCCCGAGGAACCCGAGGATCTCCTCCGCGTGCGACCGCTTGGCCCGCTCGACCCGTCGGGCCCGCGGCAGCCCGAGCGCCACGCTCACGAAACGGGCCCGGGCCCGGGCCTCGAGCGCCGTCTGCACCGTCTCCCGCACGCTGAGGTCGGCGAAGAGGGCCGCGTCCTGGAAGGTGCGGCCGAGGCCGAGCGCGGCGCGGCGGTGCGGTGCCCGGCCCTGGACGTCCTGGCCCAGCACCTCGATCGTGCCGCGGCTCGGGACGAAGCCGCCGACGGCGTTCATCAGCGTCGACTTGCCGGCTCCGTTGGCGCCGATGAGGCCGACGACCTCGCCGCGCCCGACCACCAGGTCGACACGGTCGACGACCGTCCTCGCCCCGAAGCGCACCGACACGCCCTCCACCCGCAGCGCGTCGGCACCGGTGTCGCCCAGGGGCGCCCGGGTCCGCAGCTCGTCCCGGCGGCCGGTCACCGCGGCGACGGGGGCCGGGGCGGCGGGATCGGACGCCGGCAGTCGCTCGGCCAGGGCGCCGAACACGACGTCGCGCAGGCCGTAGAGCAGCTGCACCAGCCCGCCCGGGAAGTACAGCAGCAGCACCAGCAGGCCGGCACCGCTCGTGAGCAGGGCGATCGAGGCGTTGCCGGGGAAGAAGGCCGGGAGGCCGACCACGAACAGGCTGCCGAGGACGGTGCCCGTGAGCGACGCCAGGCCGCCGACCACCGCGATGGCGACCACCGTCATCGAGGCGGTCGCCGTGAAGTCGTCCTCCGAGAACTGCACCATGAGGCCCACCAGCAGCCCGCCCGCCAGCCCGGCGACGGCACCCGACAGCGCGAAGGCGGTGAGCTTCACCCGGGTGGGCGACAGGCCGACCGCGGAGGCCGCCAGCTCGTTGTCGCGCACGGCCAGGAGCGACCGGCCGAGGCCGCTGGCCCGCACCCGGGCCACGACGACGACCACGACCGCGAGCGCGGCGAGGCACACGTAGTAGTAGGTGCGTTGCGACTCCAGCGACAGGCCGCCGATCGTCGGGCGCCGCAGCAGCGGCGAGAAGTGGTCGGGGTCGACGAAGACGGAGCGCGACAGGATCCAGGGCGCAGCCACGGCCAGCGCCAGGGTCGACACGGCGAGGAACAGCCCGCGCATGCGCAGGGCCGGGGTGCCGACCACCACCGCGGCCACCGCGGTGATCACGGCCCCGACGAGGACGGCGGCGGGGAAGGACAGGCGCTGCTGCACGAGCGCGTAGGTGGTCATCCCGCCGAGGCCGACGAAGGCGAACTGCCCCAGCGAGAGCTGGCCCGCCCAGCCGGTGAGCACGGTCAGCGACACGGCGATGAGCGCCATGAGGAGCACCCGGGCGTACAGGTAGTGCCGCGACGGGGAGGTCACCAGCAGCGGCAGCGCCACGGCGGCCACCAGCGCGAGCCCGGCGCCCAGGCGGGTGTGGTGCCGCACCCACCAGAACCGGAGCAGCGCCGGCGGGATCGGGCGGACGCGGGGCGCCAGCGAGAAGCGCTCCCGGATGCCGAGGCCCCGGGTCCGCAGGGAGACGACGAGCACGGCGACGAGCACCACCAGCAACAGGACGCCGTTCACCAGGCCCGGGTCGTCGGGGTTGTTGTAGAAGAGGACGGCCTCGCCGGTCCCCAGCACCACGGCGGCCCCGAGGGCGACGGGCATCGACACCATGGCCGCGATCACCGCCGCCGCCAACGTGCGCAGCAGGATGCCGGGGCCGAGCTCACCGGTGCTGGCGACGTTGGCTCCCGCCAGCGGCGCGCTGAGGATCGTGACCACGGCGGCCAGGGCCCCGGCCAGCGCCCACACGATCGTCGAGACCCGCTTCACGCTGATCCCCGCCAGCCGGGCCGCGTCGGGGTTGTCGGCGGCCGCCCGCACCGCGATGCCGTAGCGGGTCCGGTTGAGGAACCAGGCCAGCGCCAGGACGAGGGTCGGGAACACCGTCAACGCCACCGCGTGGTCGGCCCGGACCACCAGGTCGCCGATCGTCCACTGCTCGGTGAAGGCGGTGGGGAAGGCGCGGTAGGTGGCGATGTCGGGCAGCGCGAACTGCAGGAACAGCAGGAGCTGCGCGGCGCCGATGGTGGCCACGAGGAGCACGACGCGGGGCGCCCGGGAGAGCCGCCGTACCAGCGCCAGCTCCAGCAGGCCGCCGAAGAGGGCACCGGCGGCGACCGTGAGGACGAGCGCCGCCCAGAAGTTCCAGTGCCAGTTGACGACGAGCCGGACGAAGACGGCGGCCCCGAGCGCCCCGAGCTCGCCGAGGGCGAAGTTGATCACCCGGCACGAGCGGTAGATCAGGATGAGGCCCACGGCCAGCACGCCGATGGCCAGGCCCCGCATGGCGCCGCTGAGCAGCACCTGCTGGGGTGCCTCGAAGGCGAGGAGCGCGGTCACGTCGCGGCCTGCCCCAGGAACACGGCCCGGGCGAGGTCGTCGCGCTCGGCCAGTTCGCGGGCGGGGCCGTCGAAGCGGATCTGGCCCTTCTCCATGAACACGGCCCGGTCGGCCACCGCCAGTGCCACGTTCAACGACTGCTCGACGATGATCATCGTCAGCCCCTGCGCCTTGAGGTCGCGGACCGTGGCCAGCAGCTCCTGCACCATGATCGGGGCGAGGCCGAGGGACAGCTCGTCGATGATCAGGACCTCGGGCTCGTGCATGAGGGCCATGGCCAGCGCCAGCATCTGCTGCTGCCCGCCGGACAGGTCGCCCGCGGTCGAGCGCCGGCGCCGTTCCAGCTCGGGGAACCGCGTGAACGCCTCGGCGACCCGGCGCTCCAGGTCGGCGCCGTCGTGGAGGAAGCCGGCCATGCGGAGGTTCTCGTCGACCGAGAGCGTGGGGAACACGGCGTTGCCGCCCATGAGCTGGACGATCCCGATCTTCGCCCGCAGCTCCGGGTCGCAGTACGTGATGGTCCGACCGTGGAGCCGTACGACCCCGCGCGTCGCCACCCCCAGGCCGCTGATCACCCGCAGCAGCGTCGACTTCCCCGCCCCGTTGGTGCCGAGCAGGGCGACGGTCTCGCCCTGGTGCACGTCGAGGTCGATGCCGAAGAGCACCTGGACGGGGCCGTAGGAGAAGTCGAGGTTGCGCACCTGGATCGCGGCGGTGACGGCATCGTCGTCCCGGAGGCGCCGGGCCTCCTGCCGCTCCTCCAGCAGCTCCTCGACGCACCGCGAGATGTCGCCGCGGATGTAGCGGGCGCCGTAGGCGATGAGCGCCCCGCCGACGAGGGTGGAGGGCAGCACGATCAGCGTCAGGGCGGCCCGCCGGCCCACCGCATCGGTCAGCAGGCCTGTGAGCACGGCCCCGAAGAAGCCGCCGAACAGGAACACGTAGACGCCGACCATGGCCATGCCCCGGGACCGGAGGCGGTACGGGATCACCGACGACGTCACCGAGACGACCGTGACGAAGGCGGCCTGCGCCAGGGCGGTGCCGCAGGCGTAGAGCACGCCGAGCGACCCCACGTTCGGCATGTAGAGCCCCGCGACGATGAAGGCGCCGAAGCCGGCGACCATCGCACCGACGAAGGCGACCGCGGCCTCGGGGCTGCGCCGGAACAGCGTGTCGGCCCGCGGCCCGGCGTAGGCCAGCGCGGCCACGCCCGGCAGGGCGACGAGCGACCCGAAGACGCCGCGCTCCCAGGCCGACATGCCCAGGTCGTCCTCCAGGTACAGGTTCAGGAACAGCGGGATGCTGAACAACGAGAAGCCCAGCGCCGCCATGCCCGCCAGGAGGAAGTGGAAGCTGCGGATCTTGCGCAGGCGCTCGAACGCCACGCCGATGGAGATCGGCAGCTCGCCGGCGTCCTCCGCCAGCTCCTCCCCCAGCACGGCCTGCATCTCGTTGCGCCCCCGGCGCGGCTCACGGATCCTCCACAGGCCCGCGATCACGGGCAGGCTGAGCAGCGCCGAGACCACGAACACCCAGCGCCAGCTGTCAGGGCCCGCGATCAGGCCGGCGACGCTGCCGGCGAAGACGGGCGCCAGGACGCGACCGGCGACCTCGAACGACCCGTAGGCGGCGAACACCCGCGAGCGGGCCGGGATGGGGTACGTGTCCACCAGGAGCGGGCCGTTCACGGGCAGGGCGTACGACTGGCTGATGCCCGTGCCGAGGCGGGCCATGAACAGCCAGAACGCGCTCTGCACCAGGGCCGTGGCGAACACCACGACGGCCCACAGCGACATCGAGACGGCGGCGATGAGCTTGCGGGGGTGGCGGTCGGCCAGCGTGCTGACGGGGATCGACCCCAGCAGGAAGAGCACGCCGAACGCGGCCCCGATCGCGCCCATCACCGCGTCCGAGGCGCCCAGGCTCGCCTGGATGTCCGGCGCCAGCACGGCCAGCGCCGTGTTGTCGAAGGCGTCGATCACCCGGGCGAAGCCGACGGCGACGAGCGTCGTGGTCCCCCCGAGCTGCAGGGCCTGCCGGAGGGACATCGACTCGTCGCCGACCCCGGGCAGGAGGTCGTCGGCGATGACGACGACCGGGGCCGCGACCTGCTCGCCCTCCCGCCGGGCCTCCTCGGCGAGGACGGTCGCGGCCAGCGAGGCGGTGTCGACGCCCTCCGGCCGGCTCATGTCTCCCGCTCTCGGCCTTCGTCCGGGCCGCTCGGGCCACGCTCACTGCATCGCGGACGTTCGCTCATCAGTCGACCTTCACGGGATCGTCGGCCCGTTCGACGAACTCCTCGTCGGCGGCGCTGAAGTCGCACAGGAAGACGTAGTCGCCCGCGTCGTGCTTGTCGGCCGAGAGCGACCCTGGCGGCCCGGCGTTGAGGGTCACCTCGCCCAGCCCCTCGATGCCCCGGATCATGGCGGTCTGGCCCAGGTCGGCGGCGTCGATGTCGTCGCCCGCGTCGTCGAGGAGCTCCACCACGAGGCACAGCACGGAGGCGAACCCGAAGGCGTCGGAGCCGGGCTCGTACACCTCGCCGCTGTGCTCGTCGACCGCGTCGTTGCAGGCGCGGGCCTCGTCGGTGATGTCCTCGGGCAGGGCGAACGCGGTCGACGTGCCGATCGCCCCGTCCCAGGCGTCCTTCACCGAGGCGAAGAACTGCGACACCGTGTCGGTCACCTGGTTGCCGTTGGCCGCCCACGTGGGGTGGAAGTCGAGGTTCTCGGCCGCCTGCACGAGAGTCGGTCCGGTGAGGTTGGCGGCGGCCATGAAGACGAAGTCGACGCCGGCGTCCTTCATCTGCTGGACGGCGGCCTCGTGCTGGTCGCAGTCGGTGTCGCCTTCCGGGCAGGGCAGCGCGACGTTGACGGCCACCTCGTGGCCGAGCTCCTCCAGCGCCGGGATCAGGGTGTCCTCGGCCGCGGCCACGAACTCGGGCGACTGCTCGGCGGTCACGACCCCGATGGTCTTGCCCTCCAGGGCGCCCTCGGCGTCCATCATGTGCGCCCAGCCCGCGTACTGCCGGTTCGTGCTCATCGACGTGTCCGAGCCGGCGGTGAACAGCCGGCCCTCCGCCTCCTCGTAGAGCGCCTCGTCGAAGCCGGTGGGGCTGAGGGTGAGCGTCTCGTTGGTCACGGCAGTGCAGCGGGCGACGTTCCGGCTGATCGCCGGCGTCAGGACCACGGCGAAGGCACCGAAGTCCTGGGTCATCTCCAGGCAGGCCGCCTGGCCCGCCTCGGGGCCGGCGACGCCGTCGACCAGCGTGAGCCGGACCTCGATCTGCCGGCCGCCGATGCCCCCGTCGGCGTTGATCTCGTCGACGATCGACTGGACGATCTTCGGCTGGTCCCCGAGGTCGGGGACCAGGCCGGCCTCCACCAGCGCCCCGAAGTCGGCGCCGATGACGCCGATCCTGATGGTGTCGTCGGTCAGGCCCTTCGTCGACCCCGCGGCCCCGCTGTCGCTGCCGCCGGCGCTGTCGCTGCCGCCGGCGCCGCTGCCCTGTTCGTCAGGGTCGCTGGTGCACCCGAACGCGAGCAGCGCCAACGAGACCGCGACGGACGCGGCCTGTCCGAGCCTCCTCATGATGATTTCCCCCGTTGCTTGCAGACTCTTACGAGTAGAACTGCTGTGACCAGCGGCGATGCTCGAGGATGAGCTTCTCGGTCTTCGTGACGACCGGCGGGTCGCGGTAGACCTTGTTCTCCCAGATCGGAATGTCCTGCGAGACGCCCGCGCAGAACGAGGCGGCCGCGTCCTCGGCGGCGGTCTCGCCGTTGGCCTTGGGCGACGTGAAGATCCAGCGCACCACGACGTTGCCGGCGTCGATGGGCGTGGTGGACGACAGGAACGTGACGTAGCCCTTCACCCGGAGCACGCCGAGGCCCAGGCCGTAGCCCTCCCGCACGAAGTTGCCGCCACCGCCCACGGCCTTCTTGTAGGTGCCGTCGGTGACGAACTCGTCCTCGGGGATGCCGTCGGACCCGTGCACGAACCGGAAGTGGGAGAAGTCCACGTTGTTCTCGGCCATGTCCTGGGCGGAGACCCGGATCTCGAAGGTGCGCACGAGGATCGGCGACCAGTCGTCGTCGTGGAACTCGGGCACCACGGGCACGTCGTAGAAGGGCTCACCGCCCTGGGCGTGGTACCAGGCCCAGATCATGTGGTTGCGCTCGATGGTGGGGTACGGACGGGCGTGCGCCTTCGGCGGGATGTGCTTGACGTCGCCGTAGGGGATCTCGACGCAGTGACCCGAGGCCCCGTCGAACCGCCAGCTGTGGAACGGGCAGCGGATGCACTCGCCCTCCACCCGCCCTCCCACCGCCAGATGGGCACCGAGGTGCGGGCAGTGGGCGTCGAGCACGTGCGGCGCCCCGTCGGCGGCGCGGTAGAGGACGAGGTCGCGGTCGAAGTAGTGCAGCGCCCGGACCTCGCCGGGACCCAGGTCGGACGCCTCGGCGACGACGAACCAGCCGTTCGGCACCGGGAACGGGTAGCGGTCGCCGACGAAGGTCGTCACCCGCTGCCGCCGGTCCATGTCGGTCAGCAGATCGGGATCCCGGGGCATGGGGAGACCCGCCGGGAGCCCGCCGTTCGCTCCGTTGATGTCGGTCGCCGTCAGCTCGCCGAGGACGATGTCGTCGCTCACATCGGTCATGGTCAGCTCCCCCCGGAGCCCGCCTCACGGCGACTCATCGAATTTCCGATCCTTTGTAGATAATTCCATACGACCAGGCAGCACGCAAGGGCGGCGCTTCCCCGCCGCGCTGCCACCGGAGGTACGGTGCGCCCATGGCCACACCCACGCCGGCGGCGGCGAGCGAACGCCCGGGCCGCGGCCGGCCACCGCGCATCAGCCGGTCGATGATCGCCGCGGCGGCCCACGAGCTCGGCCTCGAGGGCCTGACCCTGCGAGCGGTGGCGAACCACCTCGACGTCTCCATCTCCGCCCTCTACCACCACGTGTCCAGCAAGGACGACCTGATGCACTTGGCCGCGGAGTACACCGCGGCGCGGGTGCCGCTGCCCCAGGACCACGGTCAACACTGGGCGCTCTGGCTGTCCGAGTGGGCGGACTACAACCGCGACGCCTTCATCGCCCACCCCGGACTCCTGACCCAGTACCTCGAGGGCGCCATCTCGGCGGAGGTCATCGCGGTCAACGTCGACGGCGTCCTCGACGTGCTCGTGCGGCAGGGCTTCACGATCCTCGAGGCCGACGCCGCCTACCAGCTCGTCATCTCGTGCGCGATCGGCACGGCCGTCGGCGCCATCCGCGAGCAGGAGACCCGCGCGGCCGGCCAGCCCCTCGGCGCCGACCACTGGGAGGTGCTCGACCAGCACCCACCCGACGAGCTGCCGAACCTCCGCCGGCTCCACGCCGCGATCGCCGATCACGGCCGGGAGCCCTTCCGGGAGCGCATCACCACCGCGCTCTGCGGGATCGCCACCCGGCAGGGCCTCGACTGGGAGCCGATCCGCGCCCTCCTCGACGACGCCGCCGGCCCCTGACCGGTCAGGGACCATCCTGCGTGGTCAACCGCCCATCTGGTGGACGACGGTGGGGTTCTCGAGCGCCGCGATCCTCTCGGCCCGGTCGCGCAGCGTCCCGACGTGTCGCTCCACGTCCAGGAGCAGCACGAAGCGGCCCTCTCTGATGCCCTGGACCACCATGTCGGCGAGCTCGTCGAGCGGCTGCACCGGCACGCCCTGCTCCCGGAGCGCGGCCACGGTCAGCGCCGGTGTCGACCGGGGACGCTCACGCGCCAGCTCGGCCGGCCGGTTGCGATCCGACGTCCACAGGCCGGTGTCGAGCAACCCCTTGCCCGACGGGTAGAACACCGCGGCCGACACCTTCGCCTCCTGATCCGACAGCTGCGCGGCGAGGCACTCCGTCACGCAGGTCACCGCGCACTTCGTGGCGGCGTACACGGACGCCTGGGGCATGGGGGTGATGGGGCCGTCGGGCGACGACGTGTTGATCACGATCCCCTCCTCGCCGGACTCCAGCATCCGGGGCACGAACGCCTGGATGCCGTGCGCCACCCCGAACACGTTCACACCGAACGCCCACCTCCAGTCGTTCGGCGTCGTCTCCCACACCAGCCCGCCCGGCGGTCCGACCCCGGCGTTGTTGCACAGCACGTGGACGGCCCCGTAGGCGGCGTAGGCCGCGTCGGCGAGTGCGCAGACCGACTCGAACGACGTCACGTCCGTCGGCACGCCGGTCACCTCCGCGCCACCGTCCCGCAGCTCGGCGACCGTCCGCTCCAGCGCCGCCACCTCCACGTCGGCCACGACCACCCGCATCCCCTCGGCTACGAAGCGCTCCACCAGCGCCCTGCCGATGCCACCCGCGCCACCCGTGACGACGGCGACCCTTCCCCCGAGATCCTGCATGTGGTCCCCCGATCGACGAATTTTCTAAAGGTGTGCGGAAAATAGCACGACCGACCGCGGCCAGCCCCTGGCCCCGCCGAGACAAGCCCCGCGTTCATCCCGGGGTTGCGGTGATCAGCGCCTGAGTTCGCCGCGGCGATCTGACGCCCCTCGGAGAAATAGAGGAAGGAAGCCGCCAGGTGAATTTCGGGCCGACGAGGTAAGGAACGCGAGTCTCACAGGCGACTCGAGGCCGGGCCGTCTGCGAAGCGAGGTATCTCCCGAAGCTCGATGACGAACGGATCAGGCTGACGAACGCCGGCCCCCTCAAGATCCCGTCGGCGCGTAGGTGACCACCATTGCGCCACCCGCAAACGTATCGACACCGACGAGTTGGAGAT